>JAPPDQ010000005.1:0-1332 GCA_028875495.1 Chloroflexota bacterium | reverse complement strand
GTATGAGGGCCTTGTTGCCGCTCTCCCGAAGGCACAATTCGTCGACGGATCGGGCATCGTCGAGGCAGTCAAGACGGTGAAGTCGCCTCGAGAGATCGAGCACATCCGCTCTGCGGCCAGGACGACCGCAGCGGGCATGGCGGCTGCAATCGACGTGGCCCGCGAGGGTGCAACCGACAACGACGTGGCGGCTGCGGCATCGGAGGCGTTGATCGCCGCTGACAGCGAGTACATGTGTCTCTCACCCGTCGTCACGTCGGGCAGACGTTCCGGCATCCTCCATTCGACGCACAAGCGCAACCGCCTGGAAACCGGGGATGTCGTCCTGCTGGAAATGGGCGGGTGCATACACCGGTACTCGGCCCCGACGATGCGGACGGTCTTCATCGGCGAGCCTCCTGCCGAGGCGAGACGCATGGCAGAGGCGTGTCTGACCACGCTGGGGAATATCCTAAGCGCCATCCGCGCGGGTGTAACCACCAACGAGGTGGCGCAGGTCGGCTGGGAGAGCATACTTACCGCCGGGGACGGCTTCGTATTCCACGGCAACTTCGGCTATGCGGTCGGCGCGGGGTTCCCGCCGACGTGGGCTGACGATACGGGGGCAATCATGTCCGGCATCGACACCGTCCTCCGTCCTGGAATGGTCTTCCATCACCCCGTCGCGCTACGACGGATGGGGCGTTACGGGACGGCTTTCAGCGAGACGACGGTCGTCACCGAGAACGGGTGCGAGGTCCTGACGAACTCCCCTCGCGAGATCGTCATTCGGTAGGGGCGATTCGCGAATCGCCCCTACGGGTGGTTATTTTCGGGGTAATCTCCGTCAGTATTGGAACGGCGTCGGAATGGCCCCGCCGTGCCAGGGGAAGGCATAGCTTGGGTCGTTGGCGAACCGGCGCAACCCTGCCTCGATCCGGATGGACGTTGAGCGAGGAAGCCGGACCTCAAAATACTTGGAGTCCAGCGGCTGGACGTTCCCACCAACATTGATCTCGGTAAACTGGTGCTCTCCAAAGGCCCCCGCCTGAACGATGACGTTCCGCGCCTCGGTCCGGCTGAGATTCACGAGTTGAATCCCGACGCCGTCGGCTGACAGCGAGTCCACCAGCGCGCCAACGTCCTTCGGCAGGCCGGGTCGCACGAGGTCCTTGTCGAAGTACCGCACGGTCGCCCGAAGCAGCCCGCCGTGGTAGACGGAATGCGGGCTTCCCAGCATCGTCTGGGTCAATATCTTCGTGTACACCGGATTCGGAGGCTCCTCGTTGTCGGCGATCAGCTGGAATGCGTCCCTGTCGTCGGCCTTCAGCCGCTCATACGCATCCAATGCCT
>JAPPDQ010000111.1 GCA_028875495.1 Chloroflexota bacterium | reverse complement strand
GTAAGAAGCATGGTTCCTTCTCGCACAACTGCAATCACCCCGAGGACTGCGTAACTGTTCAGTCTTCGTGAGATGAATTGCGAAGACCCCCCTCTCTGTGTCTCTCCCCCGGCGGGGGAGAGATTTTTGTATAGCTACGCGGAGTTCAGCCTGCCTCTTCGAGGGTGGACTGTTTGCCTTCGGGGCGGCGGACTCGCTGGGCGGGCTGGTACATGGACGGGTGCGGGGGGAGGTCGAAGGTGTTGCCGGTGAGGAGGTCTTGGACGGTGCGGATCTGTACCTTGGGGTAGTCGCGCTGCCAGACTTCGGAGTGGTAGAAGCCGGCGCTGACGGCCTCGGTACGCATGTCGCGGGTGGGGTCTTCGAGGGTGATGAAAAGTCCGAGGGCGGCATTCTCGCGGTCGACGGTGCCTTTGAGGTCGCGGATGAGTGGTGATGAGACCTTGCCGCTCTTGACCTGCACGACGGCCTTGCGCGTTGAACGGCGGGGGCCGTCGATGAAGTGGATCACGCCGTCGATGCCCCTATCGGCGCCGCGCTTGCTCTGCTCACGCGGGAATGCCTCGAGCAGGGACATTGCCCAGAACTGGAACTGGTAGCGGTCCTGCTCGGCGAGGGCGAGGGCGCTCCCGACGTCGGCAGGCTCTCCGACGACCTGGTAGTCCACGCCGGGGACGATGTTGAAGCCGGTCTTGAGGCGGTTCTTCATGAGGGCGACGGCGAGGTGGGTGACGTCGACGCCGATCCACTTGCGCTTGAGCTTCTCGGCGGCAGCGACCGCCGTGCCGCACCCGCAGAACGGGTCGAGCACCACGTCGCCCTCGTTGGAGGAGGCTTCGATGATGCGTTCAAGGAGGGCCTGCGGCTTTTGGGTCTGATAACCGAGGGACTCGGAAGGGGATGCCGGGCGTATATCTGTCCAATCATTCTGAAGGGGAACACCAGGCATCTCGTCCAAATAGCGTTTGTATCGTGGGGTTCCATTTCTGTTGTATGCGATACGGCCTTCCTCAGCCATCACGGTCATTCCATCTCTTGAATATGCCCAGTACCTACCGCTGTAAGGCAACACGCCCTTATATTCCCACCCTTCAATGGGGTGAAGATACTCATTGGTCAAGTCCGCTTCCCAGTCCTCGCCTCGCGGACGCTTTACTCGCCACTCATAGCTAGTGTCTCCTCCTGGCTTCGCGGCGGTCAGATCGCCCTTTTGGTAGAGCCTTCCCGAACCTTGTTCCATGAATTTGTAGAACGCATCTACATATTCTTTGTCGTATTCCGTGTATTGCCAGTTCCAGTTCCAGCGATTTCCCTTCGAGTAAAACAATATAGAGTCGCGAACGTTCCCATACTGTCTGCGACCCTGTTTGGCATCGTTGTGTGCATTGGTGCGACGCCAACTTATCTCACTTCTAAAGTAGCGTGCGCCATATATAGCATCCATGAGCAGCTTCAGGTAGTGGCTGGCGGTCGGGTCGCAGTGGAGGTAGATGGAGCCGGTGGGCTTGAGTACGCGGCGGAGCTCGACGAGGCGTGGGGTCATCATGACGAGGTAGGCCATCATGGCGTTTCTGCCGATGAACTCGCGGAAGGCGGTGATCATGTCCTTGACGTTTGGGGGAGTCGCCGGGTGCATGATGATTTCCTGCTCGAAGACGCGCTCGGACTCCTGGGTCCACTCCCACGTGTCGGTGAATGCCTTGATCTGGGCGGGTGACTCCTCGCCACTACGCTCCTTGAAGAGGACGTTGTAGGAGGCGTTGGAGTTGAATGGCGGGTCGAGGTAGATGAGGTCGACCGACTCGTCGGGGACGTGTTGGCGGAGTATGTCGAGGTTGTCGCCGTAGTAGAGGGTGTTGGTCATGGGTGGGTTGCGGGTCTTCTATGTTGGGACAGTATACCTGTGTCGGGAAGATTTATTTACCGGACATTCTCGGACATTACCTGACATTTTGTACTGCCCGCGACGGTTCCGTTTACTTTGTCGTGGTGCGCCATCAGCCTAATCTTTCACGTACCCCGGAAGGTTAGGGTCTACGTTCTGTTCAACATCGCTAAAATTCCCTACGGGCTTCTCAAAGCAAGCGGGACACACGTAGTCTTCATCCAATCTTTCACGTCCCATTCCCATAAGCGCGAAGGCGATTTCAGGATGCCCGTTCGGGCAAGCCTCTTCTGTGCCGCGATGTTCTCGGAACAACATCTTCCATTCTTCCTGAGTGCGGTCGCTTAACTCACTTCTCGCACGTGCCAAATCCGCTAGTTGACGGTCAGCTCGTCGACGTTCCGCCCTAGTAGCCATTGTTGCCTCCTGATCACGGTTGAATTGCCTTAGAGCCCGCCACAATAAAGGAAACTGCACCCCTACGACATCTTTGTCGCGGGTTACATGGTGCAATGATAGATTATATGTTCTTGCTCGTCAAATGAGGGATGGGAGTCTGGCAGGCTCATGCTTCGACAGGCTCAGCATGAACGGGGGTGTGGGACGACAGGGGCTTTCACCCTCACTCTAGCCCCCGTATCGGTGTACGGGGTGACGTTCCTTCGCGGGAATGACGGTGTGGGGGTGCGGGAATGGTGGTGATGGTGGACAGTGGATTTGACGTGCAGGAACGCACGTTCTATTCTTGGGTTGTGGGCTGGCGGCGCAGAACCGCCACCGCACGAGTACGAGGCGCTTGGAGAGGACATATGCCAACGAACATCAACGAGCCTGACGAGATCATTCGCGCGGTGGGGCGGCACGAGGAGCAGACCCGTCCGTTGAGAGACCGGATGGAGGGGGACTTCCGGCTGTACCGGTTGGAGCCGTTCCAGGAGGTGGACGGGTACGGGCATCCGGTGGAGGGGTTTCGGAGCTACACGTCGAACGCGCCACAGGTGTACGCGGACAAGGTGATCCAGTGGATCGCGCGGGCGGAGTTCGGCGTCCGCATCCCGCAGGCGGGCAGGACGGGGGCGCAGCGGGCCGTGGACGCTCTGAAGGAGAAGTGGACGTGGGGGCTGATGCGGTCGGTGGACAGGCGCATCCAGCAGCGGATGGAGCCGCCGATGCGCGACCTGACGGCGTTCCACAACGTCGTGCGGGGGATGGTGGCCGGGCGCTGGCTGATGATGAACACGGCGTCGGGCGAGACGGTGGTGGACATGACGCCGTGGGACCCCATGCACACCTACTGGTCGGTCGGGACGGAGGGCCTCGACTGGGCGTGCTACAAGGTCCGCAAGACGCGCGGGGAGATTCGTTCCGAATATGGCGTGGACATCGGGGAGGATATCAGCACGCTCACGGTGGGAGCGCAGGACGGGGACGATGCGGAGCTTGAGGTCCTCGACTTCTACGACCGGACGCACAACACGGTGGTGGCGGGCAACGGGGTGGTGCTGAAGAGGCCGACGCCGCACGGGGCCGGCAGGGTGCCGGTGGTCATCGTTCCGGTCGGGCCGGTGCCGCTGGTGCAGGCGGACGCGGCGGTGGACTCGGTGTCCGACTACGGCGAGAGCGTGTTCAAGTCGAACCGCGAGATATACGACAAGCACAACCTGATGATGTCGATCTTCCTGGAGCTGGCGGCGCGGGCGAGGAGGCCTCCGCTGGGTGTGAAGTCCCGTGACGGGCGGAAGACGCTGGACGAAGACCCGTACATGGAGGGCACGACGATCAGCATGAGCGAGGGCGACGAGGTGCAGGCGTTCCCGCTGCTGAAGACGACGCAGGACGCGGCCGACCTGACGGGGCGGATTTCGGGCGAGGTGCAGCGCGGGTCGATCCCGCACTCGGTGTACGGGGAGCTCCAGTTCCAGCTATCCGGCTTTGCGATCAACACGCTGAGGTCGGGCCTCGACTCGGTGCTGCGGCCACGTCTGATCGCGGAGGCGTCGTTCTACTCGCAGGGGCTGGAGCTGCTGACGGAGCAGTACGTTTCGGGGCGGTTCTCTGCGCTGATGGGCACGGCGGGCGCTTCCTTCGACGCGGCGATGACGCCGGACGCCATTTCGCGTGGCGGGACGCCAGAGATCAGGCTGGAGGGCAAGCTGCCGGAGGACGACACGGCGAAGTACGCGCAGGCGAGGATGGCGCGTGAGGGCGAGGTGCCGCTGCTGCCGGACAGGTGGATATACGACAACATCCTCAAGATACGCGACGCGGACAACATCGAGCAGGCGGTGTCGGCGCAGGTGGCGCGACGGGGCACGCCGGAGTCGCTGATGCTCAGCTCGATGATCGCGTCCGCGGACCAGGGGGACGACGACTACGCGCGCCTGTACGAGAGCGAGCTGCGGCTGGCGCGTATGCGAAAGCTGCTGGAGCTACAGGCGCTCCGGGAGGAGGCTGGTGAGGGGGACGGCGAGGCAGGTCGGTCGTCGCTGGTTCCCGAACTGACGGAGGCGGAGCGGTTGGAGGTGTTGGGGTTGGTGGGGCCGGGTGGGTAGGATTGGGAGCGCTTACGCCGGCCTCCTGCCGACGGCGAGAGGGGCGTCGATGGCGGGGCCGCCGTCGCCGGAGAAGCCGTATGAACCGTTTCCTGCAATCGTCGTGATGATGCCGGTCGATGCGTCGATCTTGCGGACCCGGCGGATGCCGGTGTCTACGACGTATAGGGTTCCTTCGCGGTCGAGGGCGATGCTGTAGGGCATGGAGAGGTTTGCCGTGTGTGCGGGGCCGCCGTCGCCGGAGTAGTCCGCCCTGCCCATCCCTGCTACGGTCGAGATCGTGCCGTCCGGGTCGACTTTGCGAATGCGGTTGTTCGCGCCGTCGGCGATGTAGAGGCTGCCGTCGGCGTCCAGCGCGACGTCGCGGGGGAGGGCTATTGCGGCATGGGTGGCCGGGCCGCCGTCGCCATGGAAGCCCTGCTCTCCCGTACCGGCGACGGTGGTGATGATGCCCGTCGAGGCGTCGACCTTTCGGATTCGTGAGTTGCGGTGGTCGGCTATGTAGAGGTCTCCGTCGGCTGTTGCGTAGACGGCGATGGGTGAGGCCAGCATGGCTTCGGTGGCGAGGCCGTCGTCGCCGGAGAATCCGTGGTCTCCGGTGCCCGCGACGGTGGTGATGATTCCCGTGGAAGCGTCGACCTTGCGGATGCGGTCGTTCTTCAGGTCTGCAATGTAGATGTTTCCTTCTCGGTCGAGCGCGGTCCCGTGCGGCGATGCGATCCGTGCGTGGACTGCGGGGCCGCCGTCGCCGGAGTACCCCTCGGCGCCGCAACCGGCGAGGGTGTCTATGATGCCGGATGCGGTGTCAATCCTGCGGATGCGGGCGTGATGGGCATCGGCGACGAACAGGTTGCCCGCGCGGTCAGCCGTGACGCGCATGGGGTGTGAGGAGAAGGTCGCGTCGGTCGCGGGGCCGCCGTCACCGAGGTCTCCGGTTCCGCCGCCCGCTACGGTGGTGATAACGCCGGTGGTCAGGTCGACCCTGCGGATGCGGCTGTTGCCCACGTCGGAGAAGTATATGGCGTCGTGAACGAACACGGGGGGAGTATATCATTGGAGGTGGGTGGGCTAGGTAGTGTTGACATTTCGCCTATTCCGCTTTTCTTTGTCATTCCTCGCTTCGCTCGGAATCTGAAATCTGTGCCTGCGTGACGACTTTAGATTCTTCACTCCGCTCCGCTACGTTCAGAATGGCAGAATGTCAACACAACCTAGTGTTTTCACCCTCACCCCAGCCCTCTCCCAGGACGGGAGAGGGGGTAGAGCAATGGTCTCTAACAGGAATACCGAAAGGACAAAAGAACGCATGTTTGACATCGTTCTGGACGTGGGGTAGACTCGATTTGTGATGGTCATCGTTCCGGCGGGACGAGGGCCGATAAACAACAGAGAGACGCCTAGCAGAGCGTCCCGGAATTGTTCCGGGGCGCTCTGTTTGTTTTTCCGGCATCAAGGACGGAGAGACGGGGCGGAGATCAATGAAAGGAGAGACGAGATGGTGATGGCAACGGACATGGAGGAAGACGGGGAGATGGAGGGTGTGGACGAGCCGGCGGGCGAGGTCGACGAGTTCGATCTAGCCGAACTTCGAAGGGGGTTTGCAGGACAAACTGAGGCCGGTGAAGAGGGTCGGGAAAGTGACTCCGGCGGTGAGGACGAAGGTCACGACAGTGCCCCAGAGGAGGAGTCGGAGGAGCTGTCGTCTGAGGGCGAGCCGTTCGGCTCGGACCGGGAGCGGTACGAGGCGGTGGTGCGCGCGGCGCGGGAGCATGGGCTGGGGCTCGACGACCTCAAGGAGCTGGAGCGTGCGGAGAGCGCGGAGGAGGTCGAGCGACGGGCGCGGGGCATGGCGGAGCGGCGGACGCTGGACCGGAGGGTCGAGGCGCTGGAAAAGCAGCTCGCGCCGGTGCAGCAGTTCGACAGCAACCGTCCGAGCGCCCCGTCGTCCGGCTCCGATGAGGCGTGGATCGACCGGTACATGGCGGGAGACCGGAGCGCGCGAGCGGTGGCCGCCGCGCGACGGGCATTCGACTAGCAAAATTTTTGTGTAGGCATATAGGCAGAAAGGAGAAAACATGCCACAGACAACGAGCACAGGAAACCTGGCAAAGGCCCAGAGGACGATGATCGGGCAGATGCTGTACACGACGGAGCACAACGCGCCCGCGATGGCGCTGGTGACGCACATGAGGCTGCGGCGCGGAGCGTCGAGCGTGGACGTGCCGAAGGCGGGGCAGATCACGGTGTCCGACCTGGTCGAGGGGCAGGACATCACGGACGAGCAGAACCTCGGCATGGAGTTCACGACGCTGACGACGTCCGAGGTGGGCGCGAAGGTGGTGGTGACGGACAAGCTGGTGCGACAGATGCAGCCGGACGTGTTCAAGGTCATCGGTCGACAGCTCGGCGACGGGATGGCACGGAAGAAGGACCAGGACGTGATCGCGCTGTACGGCTCGCTGAACGGCGGGACGGCGCTGGGCGCTGCGGGAGCGACGTTCAACGTAGCCCACGCGGCTGCGGCGTACACGCACGCGGTGGCCAACAAGTTCGGGACGAAGCTCTCGATCGTTCACCATCCGAACGCGCTGTTCAGCATCATCAACTCCGGCGCGATCACGCCGGGGGCGAGCGGCCCCGTTGACGCCGGGTGGTCGCGCGACCTGCTCCAGCGGTTCTTCGCGGGGCTCGCCCCGGTGGGCGGAGTGCCGATGTTCCACGACGGGAACATCGAGGCGGACAACGACGGCGACGCGGTGGGCGTGATCGCCGACGAGGGCGCTCTCGTCGTGCTGGAGTCGGTGACGATGCGGACGGAGCGCCAGCGGGACGCCTCGCTGCGGGGCACGGAGGTCGTCATCACGGCGGACTACGGGGTCTTCGAGCTCGACGACTCACGCGGCGCGCCGCTCAAGTACGACGCGACCCCGCCGTCGACATCGGAGTAGGCGAAAGAACAGGAGGAGCACATGGACCGGAAGACGCCCGCGAAGCTGTCGGAGGAGCTGGCAAAGCTCGGATACACATGGGAGTACCTCGACAAGTGGCAGCCGAAGGTCGACATGTACTGGCACGTCGACCAGGTGAATGTCGCGGGCGAGGTGGTCGGGAGAGCGGGCGCGATGCTGCCCAACCTGCCCGGCCACCCCGACCATCAGGCGAGGTACGCCAGGCGGGGTCTCCTGCCGTGGCCGCCGGGGGAGGAGTGCGAGTGCAAGGGCTGTCGCGAACGGTACGGGACCGAGCGCACGGGCCGCAAGTTCATGGCACCCGGCGAGGTGGAGCGGGAGCTGGCGAACGGCAGGCTGTTTGGGGGTGGGGGTGAGTAATGCCTAGTCTCTAGCTGCGCAGCGAACTACTTACCGCGCATTATCGCGCCATAGTTCATTATGATAGTATGCGAGTCCAATCCTCAGTACACACACCAACCACCTCGCAAGGTCAGAGAAAATGGTACAAAACGAACAGAGTGGTTTCGAGGTTCCGGAAGACACGCCGGAGTTCTATGTCGACTCGGCGCATGTCAATACGCAGCTCTACGGGAGCACGCTACTACTCGGTGAATTGCGAGAGGGCGAAGCCGCCAAGATCAAAGTGAAGATCAAGGTGAGCCCTCAAATGGCAAAGGTGCTCAGCTTGATACTCAGCAAACACGTCCGCGAATACGAACGCGATGTGGGTGAGATTAACATCCCCAAGCAGCTCTACCACGCGCTGGGCTTGGAGGAGATGATATGACGACACACACTATCGAAGTGACAGACACTCGCCCGCCGATACCGTCCATCCCAACGCCATCAGCCACACAATTCCCCCACGAGACACCCACTCCCCAC
>JAPPDQ010000600.1:6221-8308 GCA_028875495.1 Chloroflexota bacterium | reverse complement strand
AGCAAGGCTACGGGTTACCCCATTGCCCGCGTGGCGGCAAAGATCGCTACGGGCAAACGGCTCGACGAGATACCCAACGCGGTGACGGAGAAGACCGTTGCGGCCTTTGAACCGGCTCTCGATTACTGCGTGGTCAAGATTCCGCGCTGGCCGTTCGACAAGTTCCCCAGCGGCGACCGCACGGTGACCACACAGATGAAGGCCACGGGCGAGGTCATGGCCATCGACCGGTCCTTCGAGGCGGCTTTTCAAAAGGCCGTCCGATCCCTGGAGATCACGGGACGCTCCATCTTGTGGGAGGCGTCGGCGTGGCCCCCGGACCTTCATAACTGGGAGACGAGCCTACCGCTGCATCCGAACGACGAGCGACTCTGGGCCTTGCTGTTCGCACTGCGTCGCGGCGTCACGCCGGAAGCGCTGTCGCGCGTCACCGGCATCGACCCGTGGTTCACCCGCGCGTTCGAGAATATCGTCCTGCTGGAAGCGCGTCTCCTCGGCGAGACGCTGACGCATGACCTCCTCTGGCAGTCCAAGAGGCTCGGGTTCGGCGACGACCGCATAGGGCTGCTGACCGACCGCACCCATGAGCAGGTGCGCGCCCTCCGGCGGCAGTGGGACATCCGACCCGTCTACAAGATGGTGGATACGTGCGCAGCTGAGTTCGAGGCGCAGACGCCGTACTTCTACAGCACCTATGAGCAGGAGAACGAGGCGGAACCGATTCCGGCGTCGAAGGCGGTCGTGGTCGGGAGCGGCCCCATACGCATTGGACAGGGAATCGAGTTCGACTACTGCTCCGTTCACGCGGCCTGGGCGCTCCAGCGGGAGGGCATCAAGAGCATCCTCGTCAACTCCAACCCGGAGACGGTGTCAACCGACTTCGACACGAGCGACCGGCTGTATTTCGAGCCGCTCGACGAGGAGAGTGTCCGCGACATCATCGAGAACGAGGTGTGGGAACACGAAGCGGAGGATGCCGGCGGTACCGACAGCGCGGTCCCGCCGACGGTCGTGCAGTTTGGAGGCCAGACGGCGATCAACCTCTCGCAGGTGCTCGACCAGGCCAAGCTGCCCATCCTCGGCTCGACGGCGGGTTCTATCGACACGGCATCCGACAGGCATCTCTTCGAGGAGTTCCTGGCGCGGATCGGCATTCCCAATCCGCCGGGCGCGGCGGTCTCGACCGTGGAGCAGGCTCTGAGCGTTGCCCAGGAGATCGGGTACCCCGTCCTCGTGAGGCCGTCGTACGTGCTGGGCGGACGGGCTATGGAGATCGTTCAGAACGCCACGGAGCTTTTGAAGTTCTGGTCGCAGGCAGTGTCCGCGGCGGAGGGCAGGCGCGTTCTCATCGACAAGTACTTCGAAGGCCGAGAGGTGGAGGTCGACGCGGTCTGCGACGGCGAAACGGTGCTGGTGCCCGGCATCATGGAGCACGTCGAGCGGGCGGGAGTCCACAGCGGCGACTCGACTGCGATCTATCCGGGCCTCACGCTCTCTGAGGAAGAGGTCGACACCGTCGTCGACTACACGCGGCGGATCGGCCTGGCGCTGGACGTGCGGGGACTGATGAACATCCAGTACGTCGTCGTGGGAGGAGACGCCTACCGCACTCCTACCCGTCCCAACTCGGGCAACGGCGCGGGCGACTCACAGAGGCCGCCCGGAACGCAGGTATACGTTATCGAGGTCAATCCTCGCTCCAGCAGGACGATCCCCTTTATCTCCAAGGTCACCGGTGTGCCGATGGTGCGTCTCGCGGTCAACGCCATGACCGGCAAGACGCTCAAGGAGCAGGGGTACGAGGGCGGTCTCTGGAAGCGGCAGAAGCTCGTGGCGATCAAGGCGCCCGTGTTCTCGATGTCGAAGCTCGTGGGGGTTGATTCCTACCTCGGCCCGGAGATGAAGTCCACGGGCGAGGTGATGGGGATCGACACCGAGTTCCGTCCCGCGCTGGCAAAGGCGTTGATGGCTGCGGGAATGATGCTTCCGCCCAAGGGGGCCATCCTGCTCAGTATCGCGGACCGCCACAAGGCAGACGCCGTGACGCTGGTCAAGGACCTAGCCGAGCAGGACTACTCGATCTATGC
>JAPPDQ010000600.1:0-6211 GCA_028875495.1 Chloroflexota bacterium | reverse complement strand
AACCAACGGGACTGCGACAATGATCCGGGCGTTGGGCATCGACGTGACGACCGTATCCAAGGCGCACGAGCCGGGACACCCGAACACCGTTGACATCGTGGCCGACGGGACCGTGCAGGCGGCGGTGAATACCGTGACGGGAGATCGCACGACGCTGGAGGATGGGTTCGAGATCCGACGGGCGGCAGCCGAAGTTCGGATTCCCTGCTTCACTTCGCTGGATACCGCGCGGGCCGCGGTGGAGAGCCTCGCGGCGGGTCAGGGCGGCTACAGCGTGAAGCCTCTGCCGGAGTACCGGGCGTAGGTAGAAGTTACAGTCGACCATCCCGGTCTGACTTAGAGGGTGTCCAATAAGTCGCCGGATCCGTTCGTGGTGAGCTTGTCGAACCATGAACGACCCTTCGACAGGCTCAGGGCGAACGTTTGACTTTGGTAGACAAGACCCTTCGCAAACACCCTCTTAGTTCTCGTACCAGCCCGAACCGAAGAGCAGGCCGTCGTGTCTTACGATCCAGGTGTGCTTCATGCCGTCCTGGCCGGTGGTCGGGTTGGTGAAACTGTAGGTCACCCACTTGCCGTCCTCGGTGGCGCTGGCGAACTCGTCCCCGTAGTAGTAGCCGTTCACGTCGACGCGGTCTTCACGCGTTGTTCCGATGCGGTCCTTTCGGGTGGGGTGCGCGATCATCGCCTCGCTCTCGTCGATGATGAAGACGTACCACTGGCCGCTGACGCTGTCGGGGGAGTTGTAGTAGGTGACAGTGGCCTCTCGGCCCTCGGAGTCGTAGCGGTCTATGGCCTGCTGGACGAAGTCCCTGGTGAATCCCTCAGAGTCGGACTCTGAGCCGTCAATGTTGCTCAAGACTAAAGCGACGACTATCAAGACCGCCAGCAGGACGACTCCGACAGCGCCAATTCTCCTTAATGCCAATGTTGCAACCTCTCTTCATTTGCGTCCGATGAGGGCCTTCTCTCGTCTACACTGAAGCACCCTGCCCTTACATACAACGTAGGAATATACCAGCAAGATAGATGCGGCGATAGGACTCCTACGATAGTACCTGTTTAGAGTTGATGAGATGAACACCCCTCCCCCTGTGGATACCCGCTTTCGCGGGTATGACGGTCGGGGCGTTGTTGGTCGTGAAGGGCGATTCGCGAATCGCCCCTACAGGAGGTTGGCCGGGGGTTATTTTCAAAGGAAGGTTTGTCGGGGGTTACTTTCGTACCAAGGACAGGGGACTTAGGCGTCGTCGCGGGGGGAGGGGTTTTGGAGGCCTGAGGTCAGGGAGATCGGGACGAGGCGTTCGAGCTCGTCGAGCGTCCATGCGCCGTCCTTGTGGATGGCCTTGACCGGGCTGCGCGGCGAGAAGAGGGCGGTGCCCCAGCCGTGCGTGCCGATGACCTGGCCGGTGATGGCGTCGGCGGCATCGGTGCAGAGGTATACGATCTTGGGGGCGTTGCTCTCCGGGACGAGCGCCTCATCGGGTTCAGGGGAGGCAACGAGGTCTGCTACGGGGTAGCTGCCGGGCCGGTTGGCCGCCTGCTCGCGCAGCCACTCGACGGCGCTTTCGGGTATCGACTCGACCATTCGCGTGCGTCCGCCGGGATAGACGGCGTTTACCGTTATTCCGTACTCCTGGAGCTCACTCGCGGCGGAGCGGGCCAGCCCGACGATGCCCTCCTTGGCGGCGGAGTAGTTGGTCTGGCCGGGCGATCCCAGGGCAGAGATGGACGAGAAGAGGACGATGCGCCCGTGCCGTTGGTCGATCATGTGGGGGACGCAGTGTCGCACCATGTTGAACGAGCCGAGCAGGTGTACGCGGAGGACGGAGTCCCACTCCTCCTCGCTCATGTTGAAGATCATGCGGTCGCGTAGGATGCCAGCTGCGTTGACGAGGATGTCGAGCCTGCCGAACTCCTCTATTGCCGTGCGGACGATCTGAGCGGCGGAACCGAACTCCGATACGGAATCGTAGCTTGCGACGGCCTGCCCGCCGTCCTCCTTGATCTCGCCAACGACGAGATCAGCGGGCGTGGCGGAGGACTCCGAACCGTCCACGCCGCCGCCGAGGTCGTTGACGACGACAGCGGCCCCCTCCTCGGCAAGGAGCCTGGCGACACCGCGTCCTATCCCGCGTCCCGCGCCGGTTACGATCGCAACTCTGCCTGACAGTCGATTGCCCATTATTTGCAGTGCCTTACCGTCTCACCCCGAACGGGGAGACACTTGTACTTGAGGCCGGCCTTGCCCTCTTCCATCGCAGCTTTGACGTTAGCAACGGTCTCGGGTGGAATCCAGGTCGTCCAGACGTCTTCGTGTCGCTTCAGGAACATCATGCCGGCAACGCTGGCCGACACACCGACACGACCACCTTTTATGCGAGAAGCGAGATCGGAGAGCACTTCCTCGTCGGCTTCGACTTTGCTCAGCAGGTCGAACACCGGCGGGGCGGTCTCCTTCAAGTCAGCCCGCACGCCTATACGAATATCGGAAGTGTCGCCGAATAGAGAGCCGACGTCCAGCACCTCGCCGGACCCCAGCAGGGTCTTGAACTGCTGGGACGATGCCGTGGGGGACGCCTCGAGCACCACGTCCACGTCGCCGGACTGAAGGGCCGACGGGTAGTCGCTCTCGCCGACCTCGACCAGTTCCATCTCATACACCATGCCGTGCACGATGATGTAGCCGACGATGAAGTTTTCCATTTGAACGGAGGGGTCATCCCACTGCGCGAAGGCGACCTTTCCGTTGTAGTCGAAGCCGAAAAGGTCCGCGGGTTCGGCTGTAGCCTCAGCCTCAGGCTCCGCCGATGTCTGGGTCTTCGTTTCAGGCTCCGCAGGGGCGTCGGATGCCACAGGCGTGTCGACCGGGACGGGAGTCGGGGTGTACAGCTCCTCGGCAGACAGGAGCGGATCGTCTCTCGCAGACGAGCAGGCGAAGGCCAGCGCCGTCAGGAGGATGAGTGTGGCCAGTGTGCTGTTTCTGTAGTTCATTGTATGAATTGGATGGGTATGTTTCGGGGAGCCACCCTCACCCTAGCCCTCTCCCACGACGGGAGAGGGGATTTCCCACACGTTGATTTGTTCGCTGAATCTCTGACACAGGACACCCGGGACACAAGTTGTATGGTGGTCGTTCGTCGGTCCATTGGCTACTCGAAGAGGCTCGGAAAGAGGAGGTCCATCTCGTCCAGCGTGGACGGGCCCCACTTGTGAAAGCTGCGGACGACTGCGGGGTTGGAGTACGTCAAGACGTCGCCACCGTCGACGCCGAAGACGATGCCGTTGACGTGGGACGAGTCATCGAGGCAGAGGGTTGCCGCAAGCGAGGCGGCGCTTTGCGAGCCGTCATGGGAAGTCACTGACATTGCTATGGCGTTGCACGTTACGCCGTACCTGCCGAGGTCGCGGGCGGCGGTGCGGGTCATCCCGACGATGCCCTCGGATGCGGCGGCCGATGAAGCTCCCCCAGAGTTGCCGAGGCCGGCATTCGAGGTGATTGTCACGACGCGGCCGCTGCGCTGCTGCCGGAACTGCACGCTGGCGGAACGGGTCGGCATGAAGGCTCCTTTGAGGGTCAGGCGGACAGTGCGTTCGAAGTCGTCGGGGGTCGTCTCCACGAGGGGACGGTCGCAGTCCGGTTGACAGACGTTTACGAGGATGTCGAGGCCGCCGAATGTCTCGACCGCGCGGGCGACCACTCCCTCCACGCCATCAGCGGTGGAAACGTCGCCGGAGTCGGGGACCGCCTGGCCTCCCGAGCGAACGATCTCTTCCACAAGACGTTGCGCCGTCCCGGAGTCCCTATCGTTTACGACGACGGATGCGCCTTCACGGGCGAACAACATGCTCGCGGCGCGACCGGCATCCTGTCCGGCCCCGGTGACAATCGCGACTTTCCCCTGAAATCGGTGCATGGAAAGAACCTCTCAGCGGCTCGTACTATCTCATAGAAAGTGGAAAGTAGAAAGTAGCGCGACGGCAGACTTCGCCAGTCGGGCATTGTGAGGATTCACCACAGAGAGCACAGAGGGCACAGAGGGGAAAAATGACATCTCATTGCATTTCCTGACATGGGGAGGAAGAGAGAAGAAAGAAGTGCGAAGGGGAACTCGCCGTTCGGGGCCTCGCCAGCCAAGCGTAAGGGGATTCACCGCAGAGGGCGCGGAGAGCGCAGAGTGTGTGTGGGGATTTTTCGTCTGAGTGTGTCATTTTGGGTCATTTTGTGACATTGGAGGGGTGAGTAGTCGGGTTACACCCTCACCCCAGCCCCCGTATCGAGTACGGGGCAGGCTCTCTCCCAGAACGGGAGAGGGGTTGGTGCAGGGGGATGCGGGCGATGTGTTTTCTGCCGCTGCGACGGCTGATGATCTGGATGGCGTCAGGTTGGATGACGGCCATCTTCTTGGGTCGGTGCGGGCAACAGTCGCAGTATACGGGGACTTCGCCGACTCCAGGTGATGGGTTCTGGGTGCTAGGTGTTGGGTTCATACTTGGTTGTTCCTGTGGGAGAAAGTAGAGAGTGCTGCGTAGAAAAGAACCGGGACTCACCGCAGAGGTCGCGGAGGACGCAGAGGGAGTGGGGATTTTTTCGTTTGAGTGTGTCATTTTGGGACATTGTGGGACAAGTGGGGAAGAAAGAAGAAAGTATTGCGTAGAAAGTCGGGGCGTGGATTCCCACTTTCGTGGGAATGACGGGTGGGGTCGATGTGGGAGTGAGAGAACCGAATTTGTGTAACATTTCGTAACATTCTGTAACATTTCCTGGTGTGTGGGCGGTTGGGAGTCTTTTGTATAGGGCGGGTGGTTCGGGTCAGAAGCGTTTTACGGGGAAGGTGTTTTTCTTTTCGGCCTTTCTTTGTTGTCGGAGTTGGGCGCGTCGTTCGGCGCGTGGAACTCGCCGTTCGGACGGACCTCGCCGGTCGGGCGGACCTCGCCGTTCGGGCGGACCTCGCCGTTCGGGCGCGGAAGGCTTCACCACAGAGGGGTTGGAGGTTCCAGGTGCTGGGTTCTGGGTGCTGGTAGTGAAGGGTGCTCTTTGTTCGGGCGTATCACCCTCACCCCAGCCCCCGTATCGAGTACGGGGCAGGCTCTCTCCCAGGACGGGAGAGGAGGAAGAATTCACCGCGGCGGGCGCAGAGAGGTTTTGTGGATTCCCGTTTGCGCCGGTATGACGGTTGGGCGTTGGTCGGTCGTGTTGATAGCCGTCGCTTTCGTCCAGGGGCGGGGTGTCGTCAGGGTTGACGGTCTCGGCGGGATAGTCGTTCATGTCGGTGTGGTAGTTGTCGTCGGGATAGTCATTCATGTCGGTGTGGTAGTTGTCGTCGGGATAGGCGTCGACGGGCGTGACCGCCTCGCCCTCATAGACATCAGCAGGCTCGGTGGGCCAGTCGTCGGGGTGATAATCGTTCTCAGCATTCTCGGCGAGTTTGCTGATGTCAGGGTGGCCGGCCTTCCAGTCGCGGTGGGCGTTCTCCCTGTAGCGAAGGAGCAGCTCGCCGGACTTTGAGGAGTCGCACTTGTGGCCGTTCCTAGAGAACTCCTCCGGGATGTAGGCGCGGAGCAGCTCGATCAGCAGCGTGACCGGAGCTTTCGGGTTGCTGGCGCGCAGAAGGGCCTTCTGCTTCATCCTGTCGTTGAATATGAGGGAGGCCACCTCGTTCCTGCGCGTGAAGCCGAGGATGTTGTCGTACTGCCATCTCTGCGCCTTGTAGATGGTGACGCCCGCACTCTTCGCGGCGAAGCTGACCGTGCCCGTACGTGAGAAGTGCTCGAGGTAGTTGCTCTGCAGGAGCCAGGTCCTGCGGTCCGATGGCGTGAAGCTCTCGAAGCGCAGATCGAGCTCGTATTCGAGTTCTTCGGCATCCTCGTGGGAAGGGATGCCGAGTTCGACGATTCTGAGTTTTTCGTCACGGGTCGAGTAGTGCATGTGTTCTATGTTAGGGGTGGGATGGATGGTTGTCAAAAGCGGGTTTGGGGGAGAGAAAGAGGAAAGAAGGGGATTCACCGCAGAGGGAGCGGGTTCCCACCTACGGGGACTTTGGGATAACCTCCAGATATTGCCTTAGCGCCGCGAATTTCACCCCCATCCTAACCTTCCCCCATCGAGGGGGAAGGGATTTCCAGGCTCCCATCAGGGGTTACGCAAAGGTCTCCCCCGTATCGTGGTACGGGGGAGGCTCTTCGCGGGTATGACGGTGGCTGTGTGTGC
>JAPPDQ010000521.1 GCA_028875495.1 Chloroflexota bacterium | reverse complement strand
AACGCGCACCGCCATACGCCCGAAGGCTGGATACCTGCCGTGAAGTACCTCGTAGGCCATCACACTCGCTCCTCGATGGGTGAATTATACCCGACGACGTTGCTATCGCGCGGCGATGGGAGGAGGGTGACCGCAATGTGCCCTAACCAAGTCGACAACTGACACTGGGAATTGCCCGAAACTTGACAAACGGCCATCGGACGTATGAGCTTAAGCGACCATGCTCGAAGTTGGCGCCCAAGCTCCTGATTTCACTGTCACGCTCGGTTCCGGCGACACGTTCACTCTTTCGGACCACCGGGGACGGAACGTCGTACTCTTCTTCTATCCAATGGCGTTTACTCATGGCTGTTCCGCAGAGGTCGGGGGATTTTGCGAGTCCTACGGTGATATCTCAGCGTGGAACGCCGTGGTGGTTGGTCTCAGCACGAATAAGGTGGACACGGTCAGACGATTCGGCGAAAAGCTGGGAACGCCGTTTCCGATGGGGAGCGACACCAAAGGAAAGATCCGTAAACTCTATGACGCAGAGCGGTTGTTTGGGCTGATCACGTCCCGCATAACCTACGTCATCGACCGAGACGGAGTAATCCGGGGCGCGTTCCACAGCGAGTTTATGATCTCCGGCCACATTCAAAACGCGCTGCAGACGCTCGAGAGCATCGCCTGAGATCGACATCTGGCGGGCGCGGCCAAATACGGTCTCCGTTCACCCTGAGCTTGTCGAAGGGTGTTTCGTGGTCCGACAAGCTCATCATGAACGATCTGGATTGACGTGCTGAGACCCCTCTTCTAACAAACAGGGTTACGCCCCGTCAATCAAGGCTCGCTCAAATCCCTACGGCGTGGGAGCAGGGCCCAGCACGCGATAGCCCAGGTTGTCGTCCGTACGCTCTGCGGTCGGCAGGACCTCGACAACCACGTTGGACAGCCCGACCACATCCCCGTTCTCGTCGAAGCTGTAGTTGTCGCCAATCGCCCCGGTGTAGGTCAGGCCGTTCAGACAGTCCCGGAACCCGTCGGCGTCCTGGTCGTCGTCGGTCTGCTTCAGACATTCAGCGGCGATATACACGTCGTCATACGCCGACCCCTGGAACCACGGCAGCGAAGCAACCTCTCCGTAGCGCTCCTTGAATTTTGACAAGAAATTTTTACCGGCGGAGGTGGCAAGATCCGGGTTGGGGATAACGGCCTTCATGCCTGTGGCGGCGTCACCGGCGATGCCGAGCGCTTCGGGAGCCGTGGGCACGATCTCGGAATAGATCGGCCCATCGTAGCCCAGCTCGCGGGCCTGCTTGATGATCGTGCCGCCGGAGGCCTCACCCTGCGCAGCCAACAGGAGCGCGTCCGGGTTACCGTCGAACAGCTTGGTCAGCTGGCTGCGGAAGTCGATAACGTCGGAGGAGTAGCCTTCCGCCGCCACGACGGATCCTCCCAGTTCCTCGAACCGCGCGACCGCGGTGCGACGAGTGCCCTCTGCGTAGTCCGTTGACTCCGTTATCGTCGCGATGCTGCGCCTTCCGTCCACCCACATCGTGTTGCCCATGTCGACGCCGAGTTGTTGGTCGTTGATGGCCGTGCGGAAGATGTAGTCCCCCGCCGTGGCGATGTCCGGACTGGTGGCGGATGCCGAGAGCATGACGACGCCATCCTTCTCGGCCAGAGGCGCGGCGCCGAGCATTGATCCGCTGCACGTCGTGCCCATGATGATCTTAACGCCGTCAACGTCGGACAGCTTGTTGTAGGCCGTGATGGCGTCCTGGGCTCCGCACTTGGAGTCTTCGACGATGAGCTTCAATTCACGGCCGTTGATTCCTCCTGCCGCGTTGATCTCCTCCACAGCCAGCAGCTTGGCTTGGTGCAGAGGATTCCCATAGGACTCGGCGACCCCTGTCAGGGCATCCATCGCGCCGATGGTGAAAGGCTCGTCCGATTCTGATCCACAGGCGAGCACCAGAAGCGTCGGCAGGCAAAGCAGAACGATCTTCTTCCACGACATAGAGTGCAACCTTCTTTCAGTTGATTGACGGCTACTTCGGGTTATTCCGTAACATGTGGCTACAGGTTTCACCAGAAATATCAGGCCTTTTGCGCGAATTTCAAAAGAGCAACCATCAGTAACCGTCTTTGATACAGCCTATCATTACTGTCAATCCCGTTACTCCAGTCTCGTGTATTAAAGAGAGCATCACAGAATCCCCGTTTACAAAAGAAAATGCTTCACTCCCGACAGCGGTCACCGGGATGCCGCTCTCCGGCCTTGGATAACCACCCTGCGTTTCGGTGCGAAGGATATGCTATAGTGCTGGTGTGACTGCGACGTTTCACGTAGATGGAATTCTTCAGGGAGCGTGAGATGGCAACTGTATTCGTACCTCCGCTCATGCAGAAGCTGACCGACGATCAGGCTACCGTCGAGGTGCCCGGCAAGACCGTGCGTGAGGTCATAAAGAACCTCGAGGCAGCCTACCCCGGCACGCAGGCACGCCTCGTGGACGGCTTCAAGCTCAAGCCGAACATTACCGTTGCGGTCGATGGTGAGGTCACGCCCATCGGGATGCTCCAAAAGGTCGGCGAGAACAGCGAGGTGCACTTCCTCCCCGCCATTGGAGGCGGATCCTAGCACCGTTCCCGTTTGAATGTGGCAGTCGAATTGAGAGGCGATTTATCCCCTCTCCCGTCGTGGGAGAGGACCAGGGTGAGAGTGCATCGAGTAAGCTGCCTAAATCACAAGGAAGCGATACTAGTCGGACTACCACCCGCCCTAGGGGTGAAACAGCTGCCCCTGAACATTCGGGTCGGGCGGGGCTTCCCGCTCGGGGGCAGGAGTAACATCGACCGCGACGTTCGGGCGGATGATGATCTTGCCAACGTCCCCACCGTCCAGAAGCTCCATTGCCGTCTCGACCTCTTCTAGACCGACCTCTCTGGAAATGATGGGACGCAGGTCCACGACGTTGCTCTCCAGCAGCCATCGCGTCTTGTACCACGTATCGAAGATGCGTCTGCCGTTAAGGGCAAGTACCGTCAGGTTCTTGAAGATCATGCTCTCGGCGACATCAATGCGGACGGGCTTGGCCGGTATGCCGAAAAGGGTCACTCGTCCCCCGTTTCGAACGCCTCGGAAGGCCGCGTCAATGGACGTTTGAGCGCCGCTCATTTCGAGCACGACATCAACGCCGAAGCCCTCGTTGGTCTCGATGAGCCAGTCTGCCACGCCATTTTCCCCTTCGTCCGCCGAGGCGTTATAGACCTTGTCAGCGCCCAGGGCTTGGGCGAGCGAGAGCCTATAGTCGTTGATGTCGGCGGCGAGGACGCTGAACGCCCCGGAAGCCTTGGCGATACCGATGGAGAAGAGGCCGACCGGTCCACAACCGAGCACTGCCACGCTCTGCCCCGCGAGGTCGTGCGCCAGCGTGGCGAAAACGGCGTTCCCGAACGGCTCTTGCAGAGTGGCGATCTCCGGCGGGAGCTTTTCCCTGTCGTTCTGCCACACCACCGATTCAGGCACTGAGACGTACTCGGCAAATACTCCGTCACGGTCTACGCCGAGTATTTGCGTGCGGGGGCACATATGCGCCTGGCCCGTCCTGCACTGGAAGCAGAGACCACACGTGATGTGGCTCTCAGCGGAAACGTAGTCCCCGACCCTCACTTGCGTGACATCAGGCCCGACATCGACCACCGTGCCCGCGAACTCGTGCCCGATGGTCAGAGGAGGCTTGATCCGGTTCGCGGCCCAATCGTCCCACTTCCAGATGTGTAGGTCCGTGCCGCACACGCTCGCCGCCTCGACCCCGACGAGGACTTCGTCTCGTCCTACGGATGGCACGGGTATCTCGTCGATGACCAGACCGGGCTCCGACCCCGCCTTGCAAACGGCTTTCATCCTCTCGGGCATGTGTTAGTCCTCGCGAGAATCGTTTGCTAGTGACCCATCACTGTGCTTCGACAAATGAGCCTACCGACCTCAAAGTCCCCTCTCCCGTCGTGGGAGAGGACTAGAGCCTGCCCCGTACTCGATACGGGGGTGAGGGTGACGGTCGCATGCATATTTCTCCACCTTGTGCAACGGACATCAAAGTCGAAAGACTAACCACTAAGTGGAGCGACTCGCTCCACTTCGAGCCCCTCCGGTCGCGCGAAGTCCTTGTATCGCGTGCGAACCTCGACTCCGTTCAGCGAACGGGAGAACCCTGCTGACTTGTCCATTCGCTTCACCTCGACCTCGACAACGTTCCTCCCCTCCCGGAGCAGATCGACATCCAGTTGCCACCGGAACCAGTGCACGGACATGCCGAGGGGCCCTTCGAACGGGCTGCCTCTTGGGCTGAGCGGCAGCCGCAGGGCGCGTTCGTCCGTGACCTCCGCGTCGTCCCTGTCCAGGATGTGCCCATTGAACCGGAACTCTACGTCGTCTTCGACACAGAAGTACGCGAACCGCAGGGTGAGCACCGGCGGCCTCATCTCTCCATCGGCGCGGGCGCCCTCAAGATCGTCCGACACCACGACCGGAACGGAGATCGTCTCCCCCTCCACCAAATCAGCCGGGAGGTAGCGCTCCGGCGGGTCGGTGATCTCGTCCTCCGTCCTGTGGGGTGTCTTCGGGTAGCCGCCCTGGTAGTCGACCAGTTCTTCGAGGACGAGACCGGTCTCCCGGGGCTGAAGTATGTAGCGCTTGTCACGCCGGGCGAAGGCGTCCGGGTATGCCATCTCACGCAGGATGTCGTACTCGACCTGGCTGAACGGCCATCGGAGATAGCCGAGATACAGTCCGTCGGCTCCCTGCCTTCGAGCCGTCTGAGCGAACGCGCGGTACATCTCCAGCTGAGGAACGGGAGTCCTCTCGTCGTAGACCCGGCGGGTGGGTCGGACGTATGTCCCCGTATCGCTGGACTGAGCGGCATCTACCATCCATCCCACGTCAAACGCTCCGGTGTCCATGAACTGCTCAGACATCTGGCCGACTACCAGATCGAGGCTCCCGTTTGCCAACCACGTCTCTACGTCGAGACCCAGCCGCAAATTGGCTTCTCTCTGGTGGAACACCCGCGCCGAAACCGTGACCTTCCTGTCCTGGGCCTCGCCCACCTCATCGGCAAGCCGTCGCACGTCGCCGATGAATTCGGTCATGAGGTGAGAGTTCTTCTCTTCCTCGCCCGTCTTGAAGAACTTGGTGACGAACATGAAGTCCAGTTCCACGCCGTCAGCCTCGTAGTCCGACATGATTTCTCGGAGGACGTTGAGTTTGTCCTCACGCACCATCGGGTGTGCGTAGTCGTAGCACCACTCGTAGCGCGGATGGTATTCGTCCTTCTCCAACATGCAGACCTCATCAGCATGATGCCACTTGAGAAGGCCGCACCTGTCGGACCCAGGACGGTCGCAGCTTTGGAGCTTGAGGCTGGGATAGACCCCGAGGCCCATCGCGTTGCCGTAAGTGACGACCTCCCTCACTTGGTCGGTGCCGAGTTCACGCGCGTTCTGCACCATCCGCATGATGCGCCAGTCGATGTAGCTGTCCCAAACGTCCTGCAGCTGCCCGACAACCCGCCCCACCTTGCTGTCGTGAAAGTAGACGTCTCCATAGCCCAATCCAAAGGCCAGCACGTCCACCCCGGAACCCAACAACTCATCGACGGGCCAGCGGAGCTTATCGAGGCTCAAGGGAGGATCGAGCCGCTTGGCGTGGAAATGGTGAGCGTCCTGGTAGTAGATCAGTCGCGGGCGTTCCATGCGTCCTCATTCCACTTGTGATTGAATACGGGCATGGCGATTCTGCGAGAAAGCATACCATGATAGGCCGCGTTATCACCGCCGCCGTCGGCATCCCGGCGCTTGCCCTCGTCGTTTGGCTGGGCGACCCCGTCTTCAGCGTCGTGGTCGCCGCCGTAGCCGCCCTCGGCGCAGTCGAGGTCTGCGATCTGGCGAGAAACCGAGGAGCGGCCCCCTCACGCGTCGTGGCTGCTGTCTTCTCCTCCGCCCTCGTTCTGTCGCACTTCGGGTTCTCGTTCCTCTGGTCTATGCCCGAGTATGTGCCGTTGCTGATAGTCTCCGTCGGAATCGCAGTCCTCGCCCTGATCCTTACCCTCTCCCCTATACAAAAAATACAAAAATTACGGAACCGCAACGGAGCCCCCCCCTCTCCCTTGATGGGAGAGGGTTGGGGTGAGGGTGAAACCCCCCGTTCTAAACCAGGTTACGCAAAAGCCTCCAACGCCGGTTTGACCCTCGCCGCAGTCCTCTACCCCGGCGCTCTCCTGGCTCACGCTCCTTTGCTGCGTGGAGGCGAACAGGGCCTTGAGTGGATCGTCCTCCTGCTCGTGGTCACCTTCTCAACAGACACGGGAGCCTTCTTCGTCGGCAAGGCGATTGGCAAGCGGCCGCTCGCACCCACCATCAGCCCGAACAAGACGTGGGAGGGTGCAATCGGCGGATTCGCAGCCGCCATCCTGGCGGCGTTCATCGCTGCGTGGGCCCTCGATATCGACGCAGACCTACCCCTGATCGTCATACTCGGCGCCCTGATGGGGGTCGTCGGCCAGGCCGGAGACCTCTTCGAGTCCAAGCTCAAGCGACTTGCGGACGTCAAAGAGTCCGGCAGGCTGCTTCCGGGTCACGGCGGAGTCCTCGACCGCCTCGACTCCATAGTCTTCAACCTGGCGCTGGTATACTATTTTGTAATGGGAGGTGTGCTGTGAAAGGCCTTGTCGTACTTGGCTCCACGGGATCCGTCGGCCTTCAAACTCTGGACATCGCCCGCGCATTCCCGGACGAGTTTCGCGTAATCGGCCTCGCCGCCCGCCGGAGCTTTTTGCCCTTAAAGTCTCAGATTCAAGAGTTCCAGCCCAAGTACGTCTCGTTCGAAGGCACCGACGATGAGAAGGCCGAGTTCGCCTCCAGCGGGCGCGTCATCTGCTCGATGGAGGAGATGGTCGCCTTCCCCGACGTGGACCTCGTCGTCTCGGCAACAGTTGGCGACGCGGCCCTCGGTCCGACCATTGCCGCTATCGAAGCGGGCAAGGAGATCGTTCTTGTTAACAAGGAGGCGATCATCATGGCAGGGCCTATCCTCATGGATCTGGCGCGCAAGCACGGCGTCGAGCTGCGTCCAGCCGACAGCGAGCCGAACGCCATCTGGCAGTGCATTCGCGGGGACGACCAGAGCGTCTCGAAGCTTATAATCACCGCGTCCGGCGGTGCCTTCCGCGACTACGACATCGACATGCTCGACCAGGTTACCCCCGCACAGGCGCTCAAGCATCCGACGTGGGACATGGGCCCCAAGATCACGGTCGACTCCGCCACGCTGATGAACAAGGCCCTCGAGGTCATCGAGGCGCGATGGCTGTTCGACATGCACTGGGACGACATCGAGGTGGTCATCCACCCGCAGAGCCTCATCCACTCGATGGTCGAGTTCGTCGACGGCTCGGTCAAGGCCCAGATCAGCCCGCCCGACATGCGCCTGCCAATCCAGTATTCGATGCTCTATCCGAAACGTGTCCCCAACGCGGCCATTCAAAGGTTCGACGCCGTCGCCGCGGGCGAGATGACCTTCAAGCCCCTGGACCCCGGCCGGTACCCCTGCTTCGAGCTGGCCCTCAACGTCGCCAAGCGCGGCGGCACGTGGCCCGCCGCGCTCAACGGCGCGGACGAGATGGCTGTCGCAGCGTTCCTCGAGGGACATATCAGGTTCACCGATATCCCGGTCGTCATCGAAAAGGCGCTCCACGACTTCAAGTCCGTTGACGACCCTTCTATAGACGACATCATCGCGGCGTCCACCTGGGCCAAGAAGCGCGTCGCACAGATAGCGGGGACATAGATGTTCGGTCTACCCGGATGGCTTCTCATCGTCCCGGTACTCGGATTCCTGATCTTCATTCACGAGCTCGGCCACTTCGCCACCGCCAAGTGGTTCGGCATCAAGGTGACGGAGTTCGGCTTCGGGTTCCCTCCCCGCATCTTCGGCATTCGCTATCGCGATACCGTCTACTCGCTCAACTGGATACCGCTCGGCGGATTCGTCCGCATGGTCGGCGAGGAAGACCCCTCCCACCCTCGGAGCTTCGCGAGGCAGGCAAGATGGAAGCGGGCGATAGTACTTGTCGCCGGCTCCGTGATGAACCTCGCGTTCCCTATAGCTGTCTTCGCCATCCTGTTCACCCTTCCGCACGACACGATAGTTGGGACCGTGACGATCTCCGGAGTATCACCCGACTCCCCCGCCCAGGAGGCGGGACTGCGACCGGGCGATCAGGTACTGGAGGTCGAGGGCAAAAGAGTCGAGAACCACTTCGACTTGGTGCAGACAATCATGGGACGTCCCAGCCGGCCCATGATTGTCTGCACCAAGTCGAAGTGGTTCTCGAC
>JAPPDQ010000015.1 GCA_028875495.1 Chloroflexota bacterium | reverse complement strand
CTGATCACTCGCGCATAGATTGCTAGCGGTATGGGTTCCTGTTGTTCCTTCATTGTGTCGTCCTCCTGCTGATTTCCTCCTGTCACGAGCCCACTCGCTCTCTCCTGAAGCCCGAAGGCAACCGGCAGGCTTCAGCAGCCATGGTTACTCTCGACTCCCTGATACACCGCTGAGACAATGGAAGCTCGATGGACCTCCCTATCGGCCAGACCGAGAGTGACGTGATCACCCACGACTGTGATGGCCGGGCCTGCCAACGCAATGGGCCGCATACCCTTGGGCGCCGGATCGGCGTCGTGCCAATCCGCCCCCACGTCCCCACCCCAAGTGACAACCCTCTTGCTGGAGTTTGATTGCACGTTGGTGGGCCTAGCGGGACTCGAACCAATCCGGCCAGAGTTCGAATCCCCTTAGGCCCACCATGCAAGTTGCGAACCACTTCTTGGCCCGAAACGCGGCCGACCACTAAGCTAGTATCGCCTCAAAGCTGCGCTAGCTATTGGGCAGCATCGGAGGCCGACATAGGCGGGTCGGCTAAGTCCAGTTCCTCGGAGTCCCCTTCAGGGTTTGGACTGTCCTTGGTCATGGGGACCTTGTATTGGACAAGGGCCTTGCCGGGCATCACCACGATCTCCCTGATGAAAGTCTCTACGAAGGTCTTACGCTCGGGCAACTCGCTCTTATCCAGAAACTCTGTCATGTCCAGGGCCTTGGCCGTGATGGTCGCCACATCGTCCCGGATCGCTGTGCGCTGGGAGAGAATGGCATTCGCCTCCTGCAGCGATTCCTCGAGGCGCGCCTTCTGATCCTTGTTGTCTCTGAACCGTGAAGTGGTGTTGGCTAGGTCGCCGTCGGTGGACTCCACGAAGTCCCAGAGCCGTTCCAGCCTGCGGCGTACGTCCTTGAGCTCAGACTCGATGACATCCAGCCGCCCTCGTTGCTCTTGGACCAACCTGTCCAGTTCTTTGACTACAACTGTCGTCATATCGCTGCTGCTGTCCTTGGCGAGGATGCTGGAGCGAATCATACGAACGATCATCTGCTCGAAGCGGCGGGCGTTCAGCCTGGGCGAATCACAACTCCCGCTGCCGCGCTTTATCAGGGACTGACAGACGTAGTAGTTGAACCTGCCACTCTTGGCGCCATGGCCCGTGAACGCTGTCTTGCACCTGTAACACTTGACCAGTCCCCTGAGTAAATAGGATGTTGCAGTTCC
Organism: Chloroflexota bacterium; assembly: GCA_028875495.1. GTDB lineage: Bacteria > Chloroflexota > Dehalococcoidia > Lucifugimonadales > VXLM01 > VXLM01. The sequence continues at coordinate 7,196 of JAPPDQ010000015.1, read as the reverse complement.
TCGAGGGCGGGCGGTCTTGGAGGGGCGGGACCGTAGCAGCTTAGTCACCAATTGATACTGAGGCCTGGAGACTATGGCGGGGAATGCATCCTCCACCCGCACCGGGTCGGCCCCGTCCTTGGCTCTGGTGCCCCAGATGAGAGTCCCCGTGTAGACCTCATTCTTCAGGAGGAGATTGGCGCCGTTGCTGGACCAGAGCTTTCCCGCGGCGCTTGGGATCCCCTCGTCGTTGAGGGCGCGAGCGATGTCCAGCATCCCTGTTCCGTTCTCGGCCATGTCGAAGATGTGCTTGACGACGGGTGCCGTAACGTCGTCGGGTTGCAGTTTGGGGCGCTCCTTCTCCCCGTCCTGGACCATGACCCTCTTGTAGCCGTAGGGCGTCCTGCTGGAGACCCAGAAACCGCGGGAGGCCGCTTCCCGCATGCCCCACCTCACATCAGTCGCCAAGTTCTCCGAATAGAACTCGTCCACGGTTTCGATGATGCCCTCCATCAGTGTGCCTGTCGGAGTGTCATCGGTGGGCTCGGTGATGGAGACTACCCGGACTCCTCTTCTTAGGAGCAACGACTTGTAGGCGACGGCGTGCTCTCGTTTCCTGGTGAAGCGTGAGAACTTCCAGACCAAGACCTCTCTGAACGGGGCCTCTGGCAATCTGGCCTCGTCGATCATCTTGTTGAACTCGGGCCTGTCGTCGATGCGCCCGCTCTTGGCCTCGTCGACGTACTCGCGCACGACCACGTAGCCGTTCTTGCCAGCATAGTCTCTCAGCGCCCGAAGCTGGGCGGCCACCGAGAGGTCCACGTCCTGACGGTCGCTGGACACTCTGGCGTAAAGAGCCACAGGCGCGGGCTCGGATCGTTCACTCATCTGCGCATCATCCAAATTGCTCCCGGTATGGTAACATCTTGTGTACTGTTTACGTAAGGCGTTACAATGATTCGAGGATTCAAGGACCGGAGAACTGAGAGGTTCTTCGGAGGCCAGTTGGTGCGGGCCTTCCACGGGTTCGCGGATCAGGCGACGCGTCGACTCACGGTATTGGACAACGCTGCCTCCTTACAGGATCTGGCTGGATTGCCCAGCAACAGGCTGGAGGCTCTCTCTGGCGACCGAGCGGGTCAGTACAGCATCCGGATCAACCGCCAGTGGCGAATATGCTTCCGCTGGGGGGATGAGGGACCGTTCGACGTGGAGGTCGTGGACTACCACTGATGAGGAGTTGGATATGAGCATGAGCAACGGGATGAGGCCGGTGCACCCCGGAGAGATCCTGGGTGAGGAGCTCAAGGAGCTTGGGTTGTCGGCTAACGCCCTAGCCAAGGCCCTGGATGTACCCACGAATCGAGTCACGGCAATCCTGAAGGGACAGAGGGGAGTGACGGCTGATACGGCTCTTCGCCTTGCCCGTTACTTCGGCACCACACCCCAACTGTGGCAGAACCTTCAGAAGGCTTTCGAGTTGCGCGTGGCGGAGATTGAATCCGGGCCGCAGATCGAGGAGAGAGTGCAACGACGACAGACGACCCAGGTGGGTGTCCGTAGCCGTGATCGGTGCTAAGTCGAGTCCGGCAGTGTCTGGGCGACAAGGCAGAGCGATCAATCAACAGAGGAACAGGAATCGTGAATAGCAAGAGAGAGGCCCTCAGGCTACTTAGAGATGCCCTGGGGGATCGGACAGCGAAGTTCCGTGCCGGCCAGTGGGATGCAATCGACGCGTTGGTGAACCGCCGGGAGCGCAGGATGGTTGTGGAGCGCACCGGTTGGGGCAAGAGCATGGTCTATTTCATTGCAACTAGGCTGCTCCGGAATACAGGCCGTGGCCCAACGCTGATAGTCTCACCCTTGCTTGCACTGATGCGAAACCAGATCGACGCTGCAGAGGCACTTGGCATAAGGGCCTACACAATCAACTCTGCGAATGTGGATGCATGGCCAGAAGCACTTCAGGCGACAAAGTCGGGGGAAGTTGACGTACTCCTTATCTCGCCCGAACGTCTCGCCAATGATCAGTTTGTGGAGGAGGTCCTAGTACCGATCGGGCAGGATGTTGGGATGCTGGTGGTTGATGAGGTTCACTGTATTTCAGATTGGGGACATGATTTTCGACCGGACTATCGAAGAATGGTGAATGTGATTCAACGGATGCCTCCCAATGTGCCAGTCCTAGGGACAACCGCTACCGCCAACAACCGCGTCGTGAAGGATGTTAAGGCTCAACTCGGTGATGTAGAGATTCAGCGTGGCCCGCTGATGAGAGAGTCCTTGGCCCTACAGACGCTGGTGCTGTCGACGCCCGCGAGCAGACTGGCCTGGCTGGCACAACGGATTAGAGAGCTTCCGGGTACAGGGGTAATCTACACTCTAACCAAACGTGACGCGCGTCAGGTCGCGGGCTGGCTCGACAGTCAAGGCATCGCAGCGAGAGCGTACTACAGTGACGTGAAGAGCGATCTCGAGGGGGAAACGTCCGCCGACTACCGCAAAAGGCTTGAAGCTATGCTATTGGCCAACGAGGTTAAGGCTCTGGTTGCCACCAGCGCCTTGGGGATGGGGTTTGACAAGCCAGACCTTGGGTTTGTCATCCACTACCAGGCACCCAGTTCTGTTGTCGCCTACTATCAGCAAGTAGGCCGAGCCGGAAGAGCGATCGACTATTCAGTTGGCCTAATGATGTTCGGTACGGAAGATGACGAGATTCACGAGTTCTTCCGCAGAAGTGCATTCCCTGGCGAAGACACGGTCGATCTGGTTTTGAATGCCTTGGCAGATTCAGATGGCCTAAGCGTCTATGACTTAGAGGAAGCTGTCAATCTGCGCAGGGCCTCCATTGAACACGTCGTCCGGTTCTTGTCGGTCGAGAACCCCAGCCCGGTGATAAAGATCGATACAAAGTGGCAAAGGACCGCGGTCCCGTATCGGCTAGACCATGAACGTGTCGCGAGGCTGACTCGTCAGCGAGAGGAAGAATGGGAGGAGATTCAACGTTACTTCGCCGAGCAGGGATGCTTAATGGAGTATCTGGCTAGCGCGTTGGACGATGAATATGCAGAGCCATGTGGTAAGTGTGAGCCGTGCTTGGGTAAACCGGTCGTAGATCCTTCGTTCTCGCATCGACTGGGTGTGGAGGCGACGCAATTCCTGCGACATGCAGAATTTGTACTGCCCTGCAAGGTACAGGTTCCCAAGGGAGCGTTTGCACGCTACGACTTTGGTCAAGGCAATCTACCGTCCCATTTGCGCGCCGAAAAGGGGCGTGTGCTTTCTCGCTGGCGGGACGCGGGATGGGGTGAAATTGTGGCAGAGGGTAAGGCGAGCGGGAGGTTCAGCGACGAACTCGTTGATGCAGCTGCGGAAATGCTTCAAGAGCGCTGGCGCCCTTCTCCTCAACCGACGTGGGTGACGTGTGTACCCTCATTGACCCATCCAGAGTTGGTACCGGATTTCGCTGCGCGACTGGCGGATGCGTTGGGGCTACCCTTTCATGAGGCTGTCGAGAAGGTAGAGGCAAACCAGCCTCAGAAGGAACAGGACAACAGGTTTCATCAGTGCAGAAATCTAGACGGGGTCTTCGAAGTTGTCGGTGACATCCCTGAGGGCCCCGTCCTTCTGGTTGACGATGTGGTCGACTCAAGTTGGACACTGACTGTAATCTCTACATTGCTGCTACAGAAGGGCAGTGGCCCGGTGTGGCCCTTTGCCTTAGCATCTTCTGTGGCGGGAGCCTGATATGCGTATAGACGGAAATGCACAGGCGATCCTGTTGCTCACAGTTTCGTTCGGGAGAGCGGACAGGGCGGACTCAAGACCTCTAACCGGGCTCGAATGGAATCGCCTCGCCAGTAGCTTGAGAGACCATGGCATTGAGCCGAAGACACTGCTCGAAGAGAATCCCGAGGACTTGCTGCCGGGATGGGACGATACGTCGGTCAACTGGACCCGCTTGTCCAGCCTGCTGGGTCGTGGGATGGCCCTTGGCATGGCCCTAGAGAAGTGGGAGCGAGCAGGTCTGTGGATAATCGCCAGATCTGACGAAGACTATCCTGAACGCTTGCGGAAGCGCCTGAAGGAGAAACGTCCGCCAGTCCTATTCGGGTGCGGTTCAAGAGACCTACTTGCTGATGGCGGTCTGGCAATTGTGGGTTCGCGGGATGCGGATGACACGGGCTTGGCGTTCGCAGAGGAGTTAGGGAGTGTCGCTGCCGGAGCAGGGTACGCAGTTGTCTCAGGTGGTTCCAGGGGTGTTGACCAGAAAGCCATGTTAGGCGCACTGAAGCGTGGGGGCAATGTGGTTGGCGTACTTGGTGACAGCTTGCTACGTGCGGCGAGCTCGGCCGATCACCGTGACTTCCTATTGTCCGGCAACCTAACGCTGGTGTCACCATTCAATCCCGAATCGCGGTTTGACGTGAGCAGAGCCATGGGCCGGAACAAATGCATTTACTGCTTAGCGGACGGCGCCGTTGTTGTGAGCAGCGCTTTCCGGAAAGGCGGTACGTGGAAGGGCGCGACAGAATGCTTGAAGGGTAACTGGGTTCCAGTTTGGGTGAGAGACGGTGCCAACGTCGGCCGTGGCAACACCGAACTGCTAAAGAAGGGAGCAAGGAGGCTTCCCGCCGACGTGGGTTCGATTGCTGACTTGGTAGTTTCGCAGCCTGAAGCCCAACCGCAACTGCTGGGGGCCCTCGGTGTTCAGGATGCCGTCAAAACAGACTCGCCACCAGGACCTAACGAACCCCCCAAGCCCACAAGTGTTGGCGAGGTGGAAAGACGAACACCTTTGTCGTTCGGTACTGAGAGCCAAGTTGCCGAGAATACGCCCAGCTCCGCGACGGGGACAGACGTAGGCTTCTACGAGCTATTCTTGGAGCGTTTTCGCAAAATGGTTGTGGGTGGGGTTCCAATAAGCGTTGAAGACGTCGCTGGAAGCCTGCCCGACGTCGAGACATACCAGATACGCAAGTGGCTGAGCCGTGGAGAGACAGATAACGTCATCGAGCGGGTGAAGGTCAAGAGGCGAGTCAAATATCAGTTGACTAGGCGCGGGCTACTCTAGAACAGACTTGCTTCCGGGTTCACTGCAGATCGCTTAGGCCATCCCGCGGTTCCCGACAGCCGACTGAGCTGCCCCTCTTAAGAGGACTTCCTCGGAGTCTACTTCGAGTGTATGACTGTCCCCGGCGATGGGGAGCGTATAGTGGTTCACGGCCTTGCCTGGCATGACCACGATCTCCCTGACCAAGGTTTCGGCGAAGGCCTTGCGCTCGGAGAGCTCCCACATGGGGGTCACATGGGGCGTTACATGAGGGGTCACATGGGGGGCGACTGCCGCCACTTGGCGAGGGAAGGTCACCGTCAGCCAATCGGGGGACACCTGTATGGCTGGTTCTGCGACGCCATGTTCCAGACAGGCGTCGTGAATACGCCGGATGCCACTACCGATCTGTTCCACCAGCTTCATCCGGTAGAGCACACTGAAGAGCAAGGGATTCGGGGAACGCTCTTGCGGCCCCCTGTGTCAGCCCAGCAAGTGCGGGGTTATGGGATTGCCGGTAACCGCCGCGAAGCAGTAAAGTGTTGCTTGTAGAAGTATGCTTGGAATCGGGGACGCAAATGAGTGAAACAGGAACACCAGCCCGCCAGCGCAGGCCCCGCAAGGAGGCGGTTCGCTTGGGTAAGGAGATATACCAGCGGGACATCCTGCCCCAGGTCGAAGCTGAACACTTCGGCGAGTATGTCGCCATCGACGTTGACAGCGGGAATTGGGTGGTCGCCGACCGAGAGATTGCCGCAGCGGAGCGTCTGCGCGCGATGTGCCCTGGTGCCGTCAACGTCTTGATGGAGCGGGTGGGCTACCGGGCGCTGCGCAGCTTCGGAGCGGGTTCCATGTGGAGAACCGGGTGATCCAGGGGATGGTGAACGACGCCTACGAGGCGGTCGTGGCCCTTTCCCTGCTAGGCCCCGCAGGGCAATCCCAGGACATTGAAGCCGTCACAGACACCGCCGAACGAGACCTCAGCCGCATGTCGAAGATGGTACTGCCTACCATCCAGAACAGCCTTACACACTTCCCAACCACAGTTCAAACACGGTTCTGTCTGCGGAGAAAGTACGCCCAGCGAAGGCAGTAATGTGCCTCGCGTGCCCTCCACGGAGGGTCGGCATCCAGAGTGTGGCGGTGGCCTGCTATTAGGACCACAGGATCAGGTGGACATCAGAGAACAGCCGGAAGGGACTACGATCGCAGGGGGTCGGCGTGTACTTACCGCAGCGAACCCGAAACGGCTCGGCACGGCTGGGTCTTCAGCTCATCAAGGACGTTGGCGTGGAGTCCTAGAGCGGGCCGGCCCCTACTCCCTGTAGACCGTCAGCGAAACAGGACGCGTGTGAGGTTCAGAGGAGTAAAGAGATGGGGCAGCCGCTCTGAGAAAACCGCCTCCGAGGCTACGTGGCTTGCGTCAAGGCCTAGATGCGGGCGTGGATTCGAGCGTTTCTGCCAGTTGGGATGGGCGTGGTATTGGGACTGACGCTCAGCTCCTAGGTCTGCTAATGTGATGCGATGATGAACCATAGTGAGATAGTCAGCTTCATTTGGGGTGTCGCCGACCTGATACGCGACACGTTCAAGCGCGGCAAGTACCAGGATGTCATCCTGCCGCTGACTGTGCTGCGCCGGCTCGATTGTGTTCTGGCGCCCACGAGGGAGGACGTACTCCAACGTCAGGCTGAGTTGAAAGGACGGGGACTCGAAGACCTCCACAGGCAGCTCTGTCGTGCATCCGGGTTCGCCTTCTACAACACCTCCCAGTACGATTTTGAGAGGCTGCTGGCGGACGCTCCCAACGTGGCCCCAAACCTGCGCAACTATATCGCGGGCTTCAGCGAGAACATGCGGGAGGTGTTGGAGAGGTTCGACTTCGACAATACCATCAGCAGACTTGACGAATCAGGGCTCCTCTTCCAAGTGTTGGAGAGGTTCGGGGGCGTTGACCTGCATCCGGATCAGATCGACAACGCCGCGATGGGCACTATATTCGAGGAGCTCATCCGCAGGTTCAACGAAGCGCTGAACGAGAACCCCGGCGAGCACTTCACGCCACGCGACGTCGTCCATCTGATGGTCGACCTGATGCTGGCCGGCGACCGGAGGCGGCTGCGCACGAAGGGCGCCCTGCCGAGAGTCTACGACCCGTGCTCCG
>JAPPDQ010000400.1 GCA_028875495.1 Chloroflexota bacterium | reverse complement strand
GGACGGTACGAGGTACTCCTTCCTTGCCATGTCGCGGATGGGACCGTCGTGCCGGGAGAAAAGCATGACTCTTGAGTGCCCCTCAACCGAGTACGTGTCGTCGGGCTGAATTACCTGTAGGCGGACGTCAGGACGCTGCTCTAAGAGGTCGGCCAACCCGGCCGGGAATGCCGGGGAGTCCATGACCTCGTGCTCCCACGGAGTCGGGACTTCGACGACGAGGCAGTGGTCCCACATGGGGGCCGAGCCGCACGGGTCCTCGCCGTTCGCCTCCGAGAACACGGAGCACATTCGACCGCGTACACCGACAGCCTCTTGGGTCGTCACCAAAGCTCACCTCCGTTGGGTTGCCACATGGGCGCAGTGTAGCAAATCACTGCGCACCCCGTCACCCGCAACGCCGCGTTGCGCCGCCCGGTTCCCGCGACTAGAATTGTTCCTTGTGCAATCGAACGAGAGCCGGAGGAGCTAGATGGTAGAGCGATTGAGGGTGACCGAAGAGGAGTCCATGCGAGTCGCCGAGAGCGACCTGCGCGAAGTCGTGATGGCGATCTTTCTCAAGTGCGGCGTGCCGCACGAGGATGCCGAGCGGGGGACCGACGTTCTGGTGACCTCCGACCTGCGAGGAGTGGAGAGCCACGGGGTGTCCAACTCGCTCAGAGGCTATGTGCAGGGGTTCAAGGAAGATGAGATTAACCCCGCACCAAAGTGGAAGGTCTTGCGGGAATCGCCTTCCACGGCGAACATCGACTCCGACCGGGGACTCGGCATCGTCGTCGGCCCGAAGGCGATGGAGATCGCCATCGAGAAGGCCCGCAAAGTCGGCGTTGGAGTCGTTACCATCCGCAACAGCCGACATCTCGGCATGATCTCGTACCATGCGATGATGGCCCTGGAGCACGACATGATCGGCATGACGATGTCGTCGTGTCCTGCCAACGTCAATCCGACGTTCGGAGCGGAAGCCAGGTTCGGTACCAACCCAATGGCCTTAGCGGCGCCCGGCGACAGGGAGGCGCCATTCGTGTTCGACGCCGCGATGAGCATCGTTCCCGCCAACAAGCTCATTCTCGCCCGCCGGCTCGGAGTGAAGCTTCTGCCTGGCTGGACTGCGGACGAAAACGGCACTCCGGTCATGGATGAGGTGGACGCCCCGCCGCTTGGGCCGGACGGCATACCCGTGGCGAACCTGCTTCCGCTGGGCAGCACCATCGACCTCGGCTCGCACAAGGGGTACGGCCTGATGGCGATCGTAGACATCCTCGGAGGGATTCTCAGCGGGGGAGGCTACGGCCTCATTCCGGGACGGCCCAACTTCAACCACTACGTCGCGGCATACGACATCGAGGCCTTCATGGACAAGTCGGAGTTCAAGAGCACGATGGACGAGTGGCTCCATACGCTCCGAACGACGAGACCCGCGCCGGGGCACGACCGGGTCGTCTATCCGGGACTCGTGGAAGCTGAGACCGTCGAGGACCGTCGGGCCAACGGGATTCCTCTACACATCGAGGTCGTCGAGTGGTTCCGTTCCACCTGCTCCCGTATGGGCATCCCGTTCAATCTGGACTAGAGCTCTGTTTCTGAAGTTCGTTGTATAAAGTGACTGAGTGTGGTCCGGGGAATCACCCTCACCCTAGCCCTCTCCCGTCAAGGGAGAGGGGATTTTCACGGGCTGATTTGTTCGATGAATCTCTGATACAGGACACTAGAGCCGGTTACAGAAACGGGTCGGGCATCATGCCAACGGGGACCTCAATGAGGCCGGGAGTGTCTGCGTCGAGAGCGTCTTTCAGGGCAACCTCCAACTCCTCGGCGGCGTGAACTCTGACGCCGCGGGCTCCGTAGGCGTCGGCGAGCTTCATGAAGTCCGGGTTGTGGAGTTGGGAGCCGATGGCCCGTCCGTCGAACTTGTTGAGCTGGTCTCGATAGACGTTCCCGTAGGCGTTGTCGTTGAAGACAATCACGACGGCGTTGATCCCGTACTTGACGGCAGTGGCAAGCTCCTGCGAGTTGTAAAGGAAGCCGCCGTCTCCTGAAATCGCCACGACGGGCACGTCCGGCTTGGCGACCTTCGCGCCGAGCGCGGTAGGGTAGGCGTAGCCGAGATTGCCGAAGTATGAAGAGGTGATGTACGTTCTCGGCTGCTGCACGGTATAGAGCTCCCTTGCCGCATAGCCGATCTGCGTCACGCCCTCGACCACTATGCCGTCGTCGGACATCACGTTTTGAATGGCTTCGACGAAGCCGCCCTGCGGCTGCACGAAGGTAGAGGGGTTGGCCCGCTTTCGCTTGATGGATGCAATCTCCTCGACTCGACTCTCGCGGCGAGGAGAAGTGGAAGCCAGCCTGTCGTAGAGTTGTTCCAGCGTTACGCGGGCGTCGCCGTGAACTCCTATTGCCTGCGGGAAGCTGCGCCCGATCTCGTCGGCGTCAACGTCGATCTGAACGATGTTGTGGTCGCTTGTGAGGTTCGTGCGCCCCAGCCGGGTACCTACGGCCAGGATGAGATCGGCTTCTGCCACCAGCGCGTCGACCTCGGGAGGGCCGAATCGCCAGCCCGGCGTGCCGAGCGAAAGGGGGTGATCGTAGGGAATCGCGCCCTTGCCTTCCGCTGAGGTCATCACCGGGGCCTGCAGGTGCTCTGCCACCTTTGCTAGGGCCGCGCTTGCGTCGGATAGACAGACCCCCCACCCCGCCCAGATAAGCGGGCGCTGGGCCTGAGACAGCAGCTCGACGACGCGGTTGATGTCGCCGTCGGCAGGAGCAAGGGGCTCGTAGATGGCGGGTTCGTGGAGGTCCACGTCGTCTTCGTCCGCGAGGGTGTCCCAGGCGATTTCGATTTCCACAGGTAGCGGACGGCCGGTCTTGAGCATTCGGAACGCCTCATGGACGGTGTCCGGGACTTCCGAGACCGACGTCATCCGGGCGGCCCACTTGGTGATGGGCCGCACCACGTCGAGTTGATCGTTGACCTCGTGGAGCGCGCCGGTATCCTTGCCGATCTCGTGAGTGTAAGACTGACCGGCTACGAGGAGGGTCGGGGTCGAGGCCGAGTAGGCGGTGCCCACTCCGGCGGTAGCGTTCAGCAGACCGGGGCCGTGCACGACGAGCGCCGTCCCGACGCCGCCGCCACCCGCCTTCGAGTACCCGAACGCCATGTAGGCCGCGGCCTGCTCGTGCCGCACGGTGATGAACCTGATGCCCGGCTCTTCATAGATGGCGTCCATAGCGTGGTAAAGCTGAACGCCCGGCATCCCGAATATGGTCCTCACGCCCTCCCGGTAGAGGGACTTGATCAATGCCTGTCCGCCGGTCATTCGTGTCATGCAGTTCTACTCTCCGTACCGAAAAATGCCGCCGTAAAGCGTACAGGGTTTGCGGTATGCCTGCTACTCTCGCGCGAAGAACGGTGATGGGTTATCATGCCGACACCGTCCATCGAGGAGTCGCCCCGTTGTCCCGCGCCCGCAAAATCCAGACCATATTCGTCGTGGCCGTTCTCTTGCTGCTGGCCGTGTACCTTGCCGGGGGCTGGTACTACTCGGGCCAGATCGAGGCCGAGGCGTTCGTGGTCGATCACGAGGAGGATCCGTTCGACCTGCGAGTCGCGTCGATAGCAGGGGCACGGATCACGCTCGAGACCACCCCGGAGACGGACCTGGACGGCAGATGGGACAAGCCCGGCCTGTGGGGTCTGGAGTCGGATGATACCTACAACCAGGTGGGTACCATTGTCAGCCGGAGTGGGGACTCCGTAGTACGAGAGCTATCGCCGCTGGGAACTCTTCCGAGCGTGGGCGACGCCGTCCGCATCAGCAGCTTCACTTTCCCCGGCGACCCGCTCTCGGCGCACGGGATCGAGTACCAGGAGGTCGGCATCCCCGCAACCCTGGGCACGTTTCCGGCCTGGCTGACGTTCGGCGATTCGGACACGTGGATCATTCTAGTTCACGGGAAGGGTTCCGACCGCCGGGCGTTCCTTCGGATGCTGCCGATGTTCGTCGAGAGGGGCTACCCGACGCTGAACATCACCTACCGCAATGATCCGGGACTTCCGTTGAGTCCGACCGGGTACTACCAGTTCGGGGTCGACGAGTGGGAGGACGTTGAGGCCGCCGCCACGTTCGCACTAGCCGCGGGGGCGAAGGACCTCGTTCTCGTTGGACAGAGCATGGGTGGAGGGATAGTCATGAGTTTCCTCTACAACTCGAACGTCGCGCACCGCGCAAAAGGGGCCATTCTTGACGGTCCGGCGCTTAACTTCGACGCGCTGGTGGACTATGGGGCGGCGCAGCGGCGAATACTCGTGTTCCCACTGCCGGGGGCGCTCACGGGACTCGCGAAGTTCCTCGCCACGCTCCGGTTCGGCGTCGACTTCGACAAGATGAACTACCTCAAGCGGGCGGAGGAACTTTCGACACCGATATTGCTCTTCCAGGGGAGTGAAGACCTGAGTGTGCCGGAATCGCTCAGCGCCCAATTCAAGGAGGCGCGTCCCGACCTCGTCGAGTACCACCCGTTCGAGGGGGCGGTACACGTGGGGGCGTGGAACCTTGATCCTCAGCGCTATGAGGATGCCGTACACAGCTTCCTGGCGCGGTTGGACTAACGCTGGCCGAGAAGCTGCGCGACTCTGGCGGCGACCTGGTCGCGGGCGACCGTTTCGGGCTCCGATGAGCTTCTCAGCTTGAGCTCGACGACGTCCTGTTTCATGTTGCGGCGGCTGACGACGAGGCGCACCGGCAGGCCTATGAGGTCTGCGTCGTTGAACTTCACGCCGGCAGACTCGTTGCGGTCGTCGAGGAGGACATCGAAGCCTGACGCCCTCAATTCGTCGTGTAGTGCCAGTGCCTCAGTGGAAACGTCGCGGTCGTCGTAGTTCAGGGCGGTTATCCATACGTCGTAGGGAGCAACCGAGGGTGGGAAGACGATTCCCTTGTCGTCGTGGTTCTGCTCGATACACGCCGCGAGCAGGCGTCCGACGCCGATGCCGTAGCAGCCCATGATGATGGGCATTTGCTTCTCGTTCTGAGCGGGGAAGTGCGCGTCGAGAGCCTCGCTGTACCTGGTGCCGAGCTTGAACACGTGGCCGACCTCGATGCCCCGTCTCTCGCCCATGGGAGCCGGGCACTTGGCGCACTGATCGCCCGCCTTGGCGAGGGCGATGTCGGTGATTACGTCGGCGGTGAAGTCACGCCCGTAGTTGGCGTTTCGGACGTGGTAGTCCTCCCGGTTCGCGCCCACGAGGAAGTTGGAGCCAAGCAGCACGGAGTCATCGGCAATGACTCGAATTCCGTCCAGTCCGATTGGTGACGCCGAACCCGCCACGAGTCCCGCGCCTTCGACCTCTTCTGCAGTCGCCAGGCGCAGCTCGTTGGCCTTCAAGGTGTTCAGGAGCTTGATCTCGTTCACGTCGAGATCGCCACGGATCACGACGAAGACGACCTCGCCGTCGGCCCAGTAGAAGACGGCCTTGAGTGTCTTGCTGGCAGGGATTCCCTGGTCCTTGGCCAGCTCCTCAATCGTCCTGATTCCGGGCGTGTGTACGTCCTCCAGCGGCAGGTGGCCTTCGACGGGCTGCTCCGGCTTGACGAATACGGCCTTCTCCTCGTTGGCGGCGTAGGAGCAACAATCGTCCCGGCACATGAGGATGGTGTCCTCGCCGGCCTCCGCAAGGGCCATGAACTCGTGCGAGTCCTTGCCGCCGATTGCGCCGCTGTCGGCTTCGACCATGATCGAGTCGAGCCCGCACCGCTCGTAGATGTTCGTGTACGCCCGCACCATCGCCTGATAGCTGAGATCGAGACCTTCTTCGTCGGCGTCGAAGCTGTAGGCGTCCTTCATATCGAACTCGCGCACCCGGAGCAGTCCGGCGCGGGGACGCTCCTCGTCGCGGAACTTCGTCTGGATCTGGTAGAGGATGCGGGGAAGGTCCCGATAGCTGTGGACGTTGGCCTTGATGATGTTCGTGACGACCTCTTCGTGAGTCGGCGCTATCACGAGGTCGCGCTCGCGGCGGTCCTGGAACTTGAACATGTTCTTGCCCATCACCTCGGTGCGACCGGAACGGTCCCAGAGGTCCTGGGGCTGGAGGGCGGGCATCCGAAGCTCCTGGCCTCCGGCGTCGTCCATCTCCTCGCGGATGATCTGCTCGATCTTGCGGAGCGAGCGCCATGCGAGAGGGAGGTACGAGTAGACGCCCGCGGCGACCTGGTTGATCAGTCCGGCACGCAGCATCAGTCGATGGCTGACGATCTCGGCCTCGGCGGGGTCGTCGCGCAGGGTCTTTTCGAGCATTCGGGAAACGAGCAATGTTTGGAGAGCCTTTCGGGGAGATTGGTTGGGTTATACCAATTGGGGGTGATTACGCTGTATTCTTGCCGGTATGGCCGGATGGATTCCCGCTTTCGCGGGAATGACAGATTCATTGGTGTAAAGGTGTTAGCGAATCTCGGCTTCGGCCTTGCCGACCTCTTCCATGAGGGCGGTGAGCATGTCGTCTTCCGCGACGACGCGGGCTTTCTGGCCCTTGCGGAAGATCACGGCGCGTCCAACTCCGGCAGCGATGCCCACGTCGGCGTCCTTTGCCTCGCCGGGACCATTGACCTCGCAGCCCATGACGGCCACCTTGATGGGAGTCTTGTGCTGGCGGAGCAGGTCGTCGACGGTGTTCGAGAGTTGGCGGATGTCCACGTCGGCCCGTCCGCAGCTTGGGCAGGCGACGAGGGTGGCCCCCTCCTTGCGAAGCTCCAGCGACCTGAGTATATCGAGGCCGGTGTAGACCTCTTCGGTCGGGTCGTCGCTGAGGGAGACGCGGATGGTGTCGCCGATTCCGTCGTAGAGCAACGCCCCGAGACCGATCGCGCTGCGGATGCTGCCCGACCGGGCCGTGCCGGCCTCGGTGATGCCGAGGTGGAGAGGGTAGGGGACGATCTCGGCCATGCGGCGGTAGGCCTCGACGGTGGTGTCGATATCGAAGGCCTTCATGGAAATCTTGATGAGGTCGAAGTCGAGGTCTTCGAGGATGCCGATCTCCCACAGGCCGGTCTCCACCATGTGATCGACGACGGTGAAATCGCCGGGCTGCGCCTCGCTTGGCTTCGGGAGCATGTTGACGCCGTCGAGATGGCGTGACACCCCTCGTCCCCCGATCTTGCCGACGGGCGGGAGGCTACCGAAGTTCACGCCGATGCGAATCGGCACCTGCCGCGCCTTGGCCTCGCGGACGATCTCCTCGACCTTGCCCCTGTCACGGATGTTGCCCGGGTTGAGCCGGAGGCAGTCGACGCCGCTCTTGAGCGCTTCGAGCGCGAGCTGGTAGTGGAAGTGAATGTCGGCGATGAGGGGGATTGAGATTTGGCGCTTGATCCCGGCGAGGGCCTGTGCAGCCTCCATATCGGGCACGGCGGCTCGTATGATGTCGCACCCGGCCTCTTCAAGCCCGCGGATCTGCTCGACGGTGGCGGCCACGTCGCGGGTGTCGGTCTTGGTCATCGACTGCACGGTGACCCGCGCGTCGCCTCCGACGGCGACATTGCCGACGTGAATCTGCTTCGATACGCGACGAGTGGTCAACATGGTCCGTCTCCCCTCTCGCTGACTTGGGCCTTCACCATTCACCCTCACCCCGGCCTTCTCCCACGACGGGAGAGGGGGTATGTTGAGGTGTTTCAGCTATTCTAACGGATAAAGCTCTCACCCGCGATTATTCTGACGATGTCCCGGTAGCTCATTGCAACGATCAGGCCGATGAGGAGCGCGAAGCCGACCATGTGGACGAAGCCCTCGCGCTGGGGGGAAATGCGCTTGCCACGCCGCACCCACTCGATGCCGACGAACAGGAGCCGCCCGCCATCGAGCGCGGGGATGGGCAGGAGATTGACGATGCCCAGGCTGATGCTGATGAGCGCCACAAACTCGAACATTGGAGAGAAGCCGATGTTGGGAATCTCCTCTGCGATTTCGCCCGTCACCTGGGCTATTCCGACGGGGCCCGTGATTCCCGGATCGGGGCCGCCACGCGCCCAACTGGTCAGGGTGGCCTGGGTAAGCGCGAGAACGTCCCATGCGCGACCGACGGCCATCGGGACGGAGTCCCAGACGGGGAAGCTGCGCTGCACGATCTTCGGATTGGCAGTGCCGATGAGCACGCCGATGGCACCCTGTCGGATGCGGTCTCCGACCTGCGCGTCGGGATTGACGTTTTGCGCCGCACGCAGAGACATTTCGGTACTCGGGTCGGTGACCTCCTCAACGACGACGTGCTCCGGGGGGCGCAGGCGGGGGGTGATGGTGACCTTGTCGACCGGGGCGAGCTCAGGCGAGAAGGCCAAGCCAGTGACGATGAGGCCTCGACGGATGGTGAACTCGGTGGGACGTCCCAGCCGGCCCATGATTGTCTGCACCAAGTCGAAGTGGTTCTCGAC
>JAPPDQ010000321.1 GCA_028875495.1 Chloroflexota bacterium | reverse complement strand
GGCGTGGGGCGCTGGGGTGGTGGGCAACTCTATCTGCGAAGGGTGTTGCGAAGCAGCCTTCGATACGGCGGGGAGCCTGTACATCTCCCGACGAAGCGGCGCAAGACGACGCCGCGCAGGCTGGTGTTGATCTGCGACGTGAGCGGGTCGATGGAGCGGTACACGCGGATGCTGCTGCAGTTCACCCACACGCTGTACGGCGGTCTGGACAACCGGGTGGAAGCGTTCCTGTTCGCTACGAGGCTGACCCGCGTGACGGGACACCTCGACTACCGAGACATCGACCGCGCGATTGGCGAGGTCTCGAAGGCGGTGCCCGACTGGTCGGGCGGGACGCGCATAGGAGATATCCTGAAGACGTTCAACTTCCGGTGGGCGAGGCGGGTGCTCGGATGGGGGTCGGTGGTGCTGGTTATCTCCGACGGCTGGGACAGGGGAGAGCCGGCCCTGTTCGGCAGGGAGATGGCGCGGCTCCAGAGGAGCAGTCACCGGCTGATCTGGCTCAATCCTCTCGCGGGAGCGGAGAACTACGAGCCGTTGACGCGCGGGATGCGTGCGGCGATGCCGTACATCGATGACCTGCTGCCCATTCACAACCTGGCGAGCCTGGAGGACCTCGCGCGGCACCTCAATACCTTATCGGACAACCGCCCGGAGAGGCGGCAGCACATCGTCGCGCCGGAAATTGAGGACGAAGTCGCGGCGGTTGCGCGCGTTAGGGGGTCGTCGAGGCACCGGGGGGCCAATCCGACGTTCAGGCATCCGCTGTGGGGGCGAGAGGGGTGAGGCTAGGCTAGGCCGGGGCGGGTGAGAGGGTCTCGATAATGGGGGGACTTCCCCCTTCGACAGGCTCAGGGTGAACGGGTATTCTTCGGACGACCTAGAGCATCTATAACTCGCGTCGGACTTCCCGGACGGCATCGACTGCGGAGACGCCCTCAGGCCAGTGCTTCGCCACTTCCTCTGCGATGCGGTCCATCTCTTCGAGGATAGAAAGGTCGCGGGCTAGTTGCTCCTCTTTGTCCTGAACAGGCCCAAGCTTGGCTACCGGCTGTCCGCGATGCGTTATGACGAATGTTTCGTTTGCGAGACGGACTCTGCGGATGATCTCGCTTGTCCGAGTCTTTAGTTCGGTTATTCCTACTTCGTTCATCGGGGCGTGCTCTACTGTGATTACTGACCTATCTACGATATCTCTCAGGCTGGCTGAATAGCAAATCGGCGTTTGGGTCGTACCCGTTTCGGGATAGACACTGAACCTGGGATGGGCAACCACAAGGGTTGCCCCTACGACAGGTTAGGCGGAACCTGTTTTCATGGTTATGACGGGGGAGGTTTGCGCGTCGGCGAGATGCCCTTCCGTTAGGTGGAAAAGGGCTCTCAAGGTTCGCGGCGCATGAGGCTGAAGGTCTGGCCGGTGGGACCTTTGTCGGGCTGGGTGGCGAGGAAGAGGGCGAGGGGCACGACGTCATCGGGGGTCTTGATCCACTCGCTGTCGATCTGGAAGACGGAATCCGGTCGGTCAGCGAATGTCCGGGCGACGCGCTCGGTGAGGACGGGGCCGGGGATGAGCTCGTTGACGTTGATGTTGTGCGGCCACAGTTCTTGGGCGAGTACGCGCATGAGCATGGAGAGGCCGGCTTTGGCAGAGGCATAGGCCGACTCGCCCGGTCTGCCGCGATGGCCTAGACCGGAGCCGATGGCGATTATCTTGCCGCCGCCGCGCTCTTTGAGGTGCGGTATTGCGGCGTGGGCGGTGTGGTAGGAGCCGATCAGGTTGACCTGCACGGTGTTCGCCCACTCCTCAGGGCTGCCGCTCTCGATGTCGTGGCTGTCGTCGTAGTTGCCACCCGCGTTGACGACGACGATATCGATTCCGCCGAACTCGCGGGAGGCGGTGTCAAAAGCATGGACAATGGAAGCGTAGTCGGTGACGTCAGCTTGGACGGAGATTGCAGTACCACCGTCAGATCGGATCTCAGCTACGGTGCGGTCGAGGTCGGATTGGGTGCGGGCGACGCAGCATACGGAGGCTCCGGCGGCGGCATAGCCGATGGCGATGGCTTTGCCGATTCCCCTGCCCGCGCCAGTTACGAGGGCTATTTTGCCGGAGAGTGGGCGGTCGATTGAGGGCATTGGGGTCTCCGGGGTTGCGTTACGGTTACTTCCAGTCGATTTTGGTCTACCAATGAGAGAGAACCCTCACCCCCGTATCAAGTACGGGGCAGGCTCTAGCCCTCTCCCACGATGGGAGAGGGGATAAATCGTCCCTCGACCTAGCTGTCACAGTCAGACGTTATTAGGGCACGTCCATGGTGCGGAGGCGGTAGTGGGCGAGGAAGAAGAAGATGAGCGCGACGCCGACGGCACCTACGATGGCGGCGGGGAATGCTATCACGCGGTCTTCGAGGATCTCGAAGTTCTTGGCGTCGATGCCGTGGAGGAGGGACAGCGTGTAGCCGCGGACGCTGAGGTAGCGAACGCCGGTGAGGAACGAGCTGAGAAGGCCCTCCCACACGAGAACGTAGACGAGGCCGTATGACAGGGCGCGGGGGGTGATGAGTCCGGCCCACGTGAAGATCGAGGCGTAGGCGGCGACACCTGCCAGAAGGGCGATGCCGACAGTAAGGACTGCGCTTGCACTCCCTCCGACGAGCCAAGTGGCGACAACGCCGCTGGCGACAACCACGGGGGCTGTCAGGACGAAGGTGGCGACCACTTTCGCGAGGGCTATGTGGACTCGTGAGACGGGCTTGAGGATGAGGTAGTAGAGCGTCCTGTCCTCAAGCTCGTTTCCGAAGGCTGCGGCGGCAATGGTCATCGTGACGATCGGCATGATCCCGCCAATTATCATGGCGTCGATCATCCCTTCGACGAAGCCCTGGTCGTAGACGGCGCCATCGGGGTCTTGCCATTTGACGAGGAGGACGATCAGCGTTGGGAGGGACGGGAGGAAGAGGATGGGGAGGACGCGCCATCGGCCGATGCGCTGTCTGATGGTTAGTCGGAAGATCTGTTCCATCTATAGTCTCATTCTTGGAGTTCGTCGTGTGAAGCAGAAGGGGATTTACCCTCTCCTTGGAGGAGGCTGTCTCATGAATGGGCCGCCTCTCTTTTCAGGGCGCTATGGATTCCCGCTTTCGCGGGAATGACGGAAAGGATGGCTATGTTCCGTATCAATGGATACCTACAATGACGGCAATTGTGGCGACCTTAGAAACTATCTCAAAACGATGTGCGTTGGCAGAGAACTGCCCTTCGACAAGCTCAGGGCGAACGTGTTTTTCTCTGAGGAGGAAGAGGGGACTGATGGACATTAGCCCTCCACGATGTAGCTGAAGACGCTTTCGAGCGACTCGTCGAGGGGTTCGACGCGCAGGAGGCGGATGCCTCGCTCCGCGGCCACGCGGGCGACCGAGCGCTGGAGCACTTCGACGTTCTTGCTGAGGACGACGACCTCACCGTCCTCGGCCATGGATACCGATTCGATGCCGTCCATCTCGACGAGGGCGGACGCCATGGCGCGCGGGCTGTCGGAGACGACTCGTACGGTGTAGGGCTGCTCGTCGAGCTTGGCTCGGATGGCGCGGTAGTCGCCGGACGCGGCGAGCTTGCCGCTGACCATGAGGAGGATGCGGTCGGCGAGGGTCTCGACCTCCTCGAGGATGTGGGACGAGATGAGGACCGTCTTGCCCTCGGAGGCCAGTTGGCGCATGAGGTCGTGGAACTCAATGCGCTGGCGTGGGTCGGTGCCGTTGAGCGGCTCATCGAGGATGAGCACGTCGGGTTGATGCACCATTGCGGCGGCGAGTCTCATACGCTGCCTCATTCCCCTTGAATATCCACCGAGCTTCCTGCCTTGGGCCTCGGTCATTCCGGCGCGCTCGATGGCAACGTCGGCTGCCTCGGATACGTCGGTCACACCGTGCAGCTTTGCGGAGAACTCAACAAACTCGCGCCCGGTGTAGAAGCCATAGACGGCCTCATGCTCGGACATAATTCCGACGCGACGGTACAGGTCGGGATTGCCGCGAGGCGTTTGACCGAAGACGGCGACCGATCCGTCGGACGGGTCGGAGAGGCCCTCGATCATCTTGAGGAGGGTCGTCTTGCCCGCGCCGTTCGGTCCCAGGAGGCCGGTGACGCCGGGCTCTATCTCGAACGAAACGTCGTTCACGGCGACGACGCTGCCGTACCACTTGGAGATGTTTTCCACCGAGATGACGGCGGGGGATTCGTCGGTCATATCGTCATTCTCCGGTAGCGGTAGAGCAGGAGCGCGCCCGGGCCGAGAACGAGGAGGGCGTACCAGAGTATCGGAATGGAGTCGTGCAGCTCATTGCGGACCTCCGCTATGTCGTCCTCGCTCTCGCTTCCGAAAATCATGTCGCTCATGTGTATGGGAGCGCGCCCGACATCGAGCAGGGTGAACCACTTGGCAAGGTCGCCCGTAACGCGTTCGCAATCGCCCATTGAGCTCGACTCAATTGTAGTGCCGTCACTCGTCGTGGTCGCCGTGAATTCGTACTCGCACGATTGAGACGTGAGCGCTCCCGCTACCGGGAGGGAAATCACGAAGACAGCGATGACGACCGCGGCGGCGTAGGCGCGGCGGGTGGTGAAGGCGGATACGGCCAGGGGGATGGTTGTCACGAACAGGGCGACGAGCGCTCCCGCGGCCAGGAACTTGGGTATGTCGAGCCAGTTGTCGCGCAGATAGTCGACCGGATCACTGGCCGTCAGCAGGAAGCCGATGAGCAGGAAGACCTGGCCTGAGTAGACGAGGATGAGGGACAGGGCGAGGAAAGCGGCCCACCGGGCGGCGACGTAGTCCATGGCGGTGAGCGGGCGGACGAGGTAGAGGTTTATGACGCCGTTCCGCCGGTCGGGTATCAGCAACTCCGGAGCTATGATCGCCGAGAAGAGCAGAAGGAGTATTGCGATAAGCTCGTAGTAGTCCTCGTGGGAGGGGATGAGGTCCTCTTCGGGGCCGAGTATGGCCGCCAAGATCAAGATGCCGGCGGCGGGGGCGACGGTGGCGATCAACATGCCAAACGGAAGCAGCTTCGCGAGGGCGCCTCTGCCCAATCCGAGCGTGGTGCGGAATCCGTTGACCCACAGGGCCCAGACGGCGCGGAGTCTGCCGCCTCGCGGGCCGTCGTAGTGCTGATATCCGATGTCGAATATCTCGCCCTGCGCCTGGGTCAATTCGATTCCCTCCGAAAGATGTCCGAGAGCTGGCGGCGGCTGGGAGCGAGTCTGCGCAGGCGAGCGTCGGCGTCGACGATGGCGTCGCGGATGTCGTCGAACTGCTCGTCGCTCTGTCGCTGCACGACGACAGAGAAGCCGTCGATTGCGGCCTCGATACCACGGCTTTGAAGGGCCGCGACCACCTCGTCACGGCGGTCGTCCACGTCGATGTAGAGGGTCTCGGTCTCCTGTGTGAACTGGGAGACGGAGCCCTGCTCGATGATCTTGCCGCCCTCGATGACGATGATGCGGTCACAGGTGCTCTCCACGTCTCCCATGAGGTGGGACGAGAGCATGATGCTGATGCCGAACTCCTTGCCGGTGCGACGGATGAGTCGGAGCATCTCCTCGCGTCCGCCGGGATCGAGACCGGCGGTCGGCTCGTCGAGCAGGACCATGACGGGATCGTGGACGAGGGCCTGGGCGAGCTTGACGCGCTGCTTCATGCCGGTGGAGTACTCTTTGATGTGGCGGTAGCGCTCCTCGTCGAGGCCGACATGGCGGAGGATGTCGGCGGCTCGGGTGCGGGCGGCGACGGCGGGGATTCCGCTCATCTGGGCCATGTGTCCGAGGAACTCGGAGGCTGTGATGGCGTCGGGAAGGCAGTCGTGCTCGGGCATGTATCCGAGGCGCACGCGCACCTCGACGTTTTCGTAGGGCCTTTCCCCGAGGACCTCGGCGTCGCCGGAGGTGGGCGAGAGGAGGCCGAGGAAGAGCTTCATGGCCGTGCTCTTGCCGGCGCCATTGGGGCCGAGCAGGCCGGTGATGCCGTCGAAGACCTGGATGTCCACCCCGTCGAGGGCAAGGGTGTCGCCGTATCGTTTCGTGAGGCTCTTCGCTTCGAGAAGGGGGCGTCCGGCGGCTACTGCGGTCATACGCTCACAGAGTCAGGTGATGGTGGGTTTAGTATAGCACCTGCGTTGGGTGCTAGGTGTTGGGTTCTTGGTGCTGGGGCGATGCTGCGGCAGGAGTGAAAAGCCGTGAATTTGTTGCATGGTGTTGCATTTTGTGGCATTTCTTTGTGTTATTGTCAAGTTGGGGTGGCTGAGACAAGGGAACCGGTTAGGCGCTACCCCTCTGGATTCCCGCTTTCGCGGGAATGACGGTTGGGAACACTGGAATGACGGTGATGGGTGGTTGCCGCACCGCCCTTCGACAGGCTCAGGGCGAACGTATCGCATTGCTGGATAGAACCTTCGCAAACTCCCTCTTACAGGCGGGTGTTGGAGACGACGGGCTCGGAGGCGAGGAGGTCGCGGAGGGTGGAGAGGTCGGGGAGACCGAGTATCTCGGAGATGCCGTCGTCGAGGCGCTTTCGCGTCGGGCAGTGGGCCATGCCGGGCAGGCGCTCGAACTCCTCTTCGGACAGCGCGTCGAACAGGTCGGAGAGCCGCTGAAGCTGTGAGGACGAGAGGCGTCGCGGGTCGAGGACGGGTAGTTCTTCGAGGTCGGCCTTCTTCATGGCGACCCAGCCGCCCTCCGTACTGGTACGCTGTGCGATAACGGTCAATAGACCAAGGCTGGAATTGAGCCAGACTGCTAACGCTTTCTCGGACGGTATGTCTTCAACTTGAATCTCCCACCATACGTTAGAGAGCACTCTCATTTCAGACCACATGCTGACAACTCTTGCGGTGTCGAGTCGAAGACGTTCGGCGATGAGGAGCCTACTGGCTTTACTCCAGAGATACTCGCCGTAACCGGGGCGCTGTCCTCCTCTTGGGATGGTAAGTGGTGACAGGTAGGTATCAGGCGTACATACGAGGGACTTTCGTTGCTTTGTATCATGCCCTTCGACCATTGGGTACGCAGTTACTGAGGTGGTTCTGTCAAACCCGTCAATTAACCTACGGCGGTCGGGCCCGACTGCGCCGAGTTCATTGAGATGACAGAGTGAGATGTTGGTAATATTCTGCTCGCCGGGAACCCATACCTCGCCGTCGTCGAGTAGCCTGAGCGCGCTGCGGGTCACGTCTGCGCGGGCGAACTGTACGCCCCACCACTTTCTACCCACTAGCTTCGATTCGGGAATCGAGACAACCTCGCCGACGTGACGCCCGTCGACCTCCAGCAGGGCCGTGCCGGTATCTTCAATATTGGCCGGAGTGGTGGTCGCTGCGGCCTCGGCTATGCGGTGAGCGTCCACTATGCCGTCGGGGTTCAGCCAGAGGTTGACGAAGGTGGTGCGGTGCTCAGTATCGGGGCCGTTTGTGGGTCTGCGTGTGGCGATGAGCAGGGCCTCCGAGAGGTCGGTGCTGTCGGAAAAATTCCAGCGTGTGGAGTCATGGGACGCGATGACCATGTCGAGAACGAAGTCCCGCTCGATGAGCGCTCGCGTCTGCTCCCACGACCTACCAGTGCATACGGTGAGGGGAAGAACGAGGGCGAGTCGGCCTTCTCCAGGCCGGAGCTTCGGAGCGGCGGTGGCTACGAAGGCCGCCCCCATTCCTGCGGTAGCGGATGCCTGTCTCGACTTTAGGCGGCGAGAGAGTTCGCTTTGAATCTTCCGACGTTCTGCTGTCGGCAAGCTACCAAACATCAGATTGGATCTGGTGAACGGGGGATTCATGATGGCGAGGTCAATATCCGGCAGGGTCGCCGTCACGCCCTGACGAGCGCCCCGGGAGCCGCCGCCGTAGACCCTTCCGGTCTCCCTGATCTGCCGCGCGTTCACGCCCATCGAATCGGGTGACAGGGCGAACTGCACGGCGACCTCGTCGCCGCCCATGAAGTCGAGCGAGCCGAGCGCCACGTTCGATCCCTCGGCTCCGAGGGCCATGACGTAGAGGTTCATGCGGTCGAACTGGATGCTGGGGTTGAGCATCGCGAGGCTGGTGGCGGCGAAGTGCACGGCGGTGAGCTGGACGTCGTAGCCGTGCAGGGCTTGCTCGACCATAGCCTTGTGGAGCTCTGCGGCGTGCCTGCCTCCCGCGCTCTTGTGGCGTCGCTCGGCCTCGGAGGCGACCGCCATCAGCAGGGTGCCCGTGCCACAGGCGAGGTCGGCCACGTTGAGGGACGCGGGGAACTCGTGGTCCTTCCAGTCGACGTGGGGAGGCCAGTCGTGGAACACGAGCCGGGCAAGCATCGTGGCGGCGGGCACGGAGGTGTAGTAGGCACCCGTGAACTTGGCGTCGGTCAGTAGGGTGTGGAAGAGGCGTCCCGAGAGGTCGTGACCTTCGAGGGGGCGGGCTCCTCTTACCGCCCTGAGAAGGGG
>JAPPDQ010000390.1 GCA_028875495.1 Chloroflexota bacterium | reverse complement strand
CGCGGCGCGTGTGCGGCTGTCACGTGTCGTCCGAGCCTTTCAAGCGTCTCCTTACCCTGCCGAGAATGCTCGGACCTGTCCGCCAACTGCTTCGCGACGATGCCTACCTGCACCAGAGCAGGCTTAATCCCAAGCCCGGCTTCGGCAAGGGCGGCGGCTGGGACTGGCATCAGGACTACCCGCCGTGGCACATGATCGACGGAATGCCGGAGCCGAAGTGCATCATGGCCTCCGTCTACATCGACGACTGCACAGCAGTAACCTCCCCGCTCCTGGTTGTGCCCGGCTCGCAGCGACATGGCATCCTCGACTCCAAGCTCCATGAGGACGCCAAGGGGAGGGGATACGCCCTCCACCATATTGATGACGAAGCACTCGAGCGCCTCGCAGACGAGAGCGGGATCGAGCCGCTGATCGGAACGGCAGGCTCCGTCGCGTTCGTGCACTGCAACGTCGTCCATGGCTCGTCCAACAACGTCTCGCCCTGGCGGCGCGCCATTATGTATCTGAACTACAACGCCGTCGGCAACGCCTGCACCGGCACCGAGCGCCCCTGGTACCAGAATAACCGCGACTTCACCCCGCTCCAACCGACCGACGACGACAGCCTGAGGGCGCTGACGTAAGGGGACTTTAGGCAAGCAATCCGGTTACCCCGCATCAGGTGCGGGGTGGGCTCTGAGTCTGTCCAAGGGGTCGATTCGCTGCCGCATTGGATCTGCGGCGGATGTAGTCAACCCTGTGCCCAACTTGACGCACCGTGTTGGTATCCAATATCATTTGTCTTACACAATTACAGAAATGACACCTCCTCCTCTCCCTCCAGCGTGGGGCCGCCGAAAGGCGGCCTCACGTGTTTTCCGGCGAACGGTGTTAGAATCTGGGCGACCGGACATCACTACGAACTCCCAGGGAGGCTCTCCGTGCGACTCATCTTGATCGGTACCGAATATGTGGGCAAGACCACGCTCGCCAACGCCCTGCAGGAATGGGGCATGAAGGTCGGCAAGAGGTTCCACATGGACGACGGCGACTTCACGATCCCCGACTACCACCACCTCAATGAAGAGGACCAGCAGACCATGTGGAACATGTCGCCGGTGCTCAAGGAGCGATTCCAGCGGATGGTCATCTACTATCACCTAGAGATTCTGGAGCGCTACAACGACTGCATCTTTGGCGGCTTCCACATAGAGGAGAAGATATTCGGCCCACGCTACTATCACCCGGGCAGCGAGGTGTCCTACCACCGGTGGCTCGAACACAAGATGCCTGACAACTGCATCCTCGTCCACATGATCTGCGACCCCGACGTGATCAGGCAGCGTATGGTCGACGATCCTCACCCCTACGAACTGGTGAAGTCGCACGAGATCGAGGAGGTCATGCAAGAGTTTCTCTACGAGTACAACAACTCCTACTTCCGCCAGAAGCTCGAGTTCGACACGACCCACCTGACGCCCGAAGGCATACTGGAGCCGTTTCTGGAAGCCGTCCGCCCCCAGGTCGACGCCCGCGACCTTATCTTCCTCGATTCCTTGCGGAAGTAGAGGCTCTTGAAGGAATTCTCTTTCGATGTGCCAAAGGGATGTTGAGACCTGAGTAGTAACAGGTTACAATTGGCTTATGATCCAAAGCTTCCGCCACAAGGGGCTGGAACGACTATACGAGAGAGGAGATCGGCGACGCATCCCACCTGAGTATGTCTCGAAAGTCGAACGTGTCTTGGCACGGCTCGACGTGGCGACCGAGCCGTCGGATATGAATCTGCCCGGATACCGCCTGCATCCATTGAAGGCTGATCTGGCAGGCCACTGGGCGGTTTCGATATCCCGTAACTGGCGACTGACCTTCCGTTTTGGTGCGGGCAACGCTTACGACGTAGATCTACTCGACTATCATTGAAAAGGTAAGAATGTGCCAATGAAGAATCCTCCTCATCCGGGCCTATCCATCCGTCATGACTGTCTAGAGCCACTTGGCCTGAGCGTAACGGAGGCTGCGCGAAAGTTAGGAGTAAGCCGCAAGCAGCTGTCCGGCATCGTGAACGGTCGTTCGGGAATCTCGCCGGAGATGGCGATTCGCCTTGACAAGGCGTTCGGCGGCGGAGCTTCCACTTGGTACCAGATGCAGGCAGCCTACGATCTCGCACAGGCGCGCAAGAATATCAGCGGCCTTGAGGTTGAATCTGCCGTGCACTAAGTTCCTCGATGTCATTTGAAGACATGAGAGTCTTTGACTCACCGCCCCAACACAAACTGAACCTTCCACAAAACAACCACGAGAAACGACAATAACGTGACATCCGACATCCTCTGTGAACGGCGTGACGGTATCGCAACCGTCACCTTCAACCGGACCGAGAGACGAAACGCCATCACCTACGACGGCTGGCAGCTGCTCAGCCGCATCGCCGAAGAGGTCGCCTCCGACGACGATGTCCGGGTGGTCGTTTTCACCGGATCCGGGTACCTTGCGTTTTCCGCCGGGGCGGACATCGCCGACTTCGACCGGTACCGGTATGACGCCGAGAGCGCCAAGGGGTACGCCGCCGCGTTCGATGGCGCACTGGATGCCGTCGAGAGCATCCCAAAGCCGACGATCTCCCTCATCCGGGGGTACTGCATCGGCGGGGGTTGTGAACTGAGCATGGCGACTGACATGCGTATCGCCGCATCCGGCAGTCGATATGCCATACCCGTCGCGAAGTTGAATATCCTCATCGGCTACAAGGAGATGCGGCGGCTCGTTAGGCTTGTAGGGCCTGGCCACGCCAGCTACATTCTCATGTCCGGCAGACAGATCGACGCGGAGGAGGCCGTGCGTATCGGCCTCGTAGACCGCGTACTGCCGGAAGACGAGATTGCCGAGTACGTCTACGGCCTAGCGCGGGAGATGGTGCCCCTCGCTCCGCTGTCGCAGCGCCGCCACAAGGAGATCATGCAAATAGCCTTAGAGAACCCTGGTCTCTTGGAACTGACACCAGAGCAGGAAGACCTGCCGTTCGCAAACTTCGACAGCGAGGACTTCATCGAGGGACGCCGTGCCTTCCTAGAACGTCGTCCGCCACGTTTTCAGGGGCGGTAGACTCGGCGCAAAGTAGAAAGCGATTCGTCTCGGCGATCTTTGCGTCCTCTGCGGTGAGTCTTCTCGACCCAGGCACTGCTGAGCCAGTCGAACCACGATTTGGCCTTCGACAGGCTCAGGCCGAACGGGATTGGCGATACCTATTGTGACAATGGGAAGCCCCTAGCGGGCACCGCATGGCGTTGCAATCCACACGCAAAACGTGCTAAAGATTCACGAGACCACAGGAGGGACAACCGTTGGTGAAGCCGTTTCTATCGGTTATCGTTCCGGCGTACAACGAAGAACGGCGCATTGGGCCAACGTTGGAGAAGCTGGTAGGGTACCTCACCTCCCGCCCGTTCCAATGGGAGGTGCTCGTCGTGGACAACGGCAGCGACGATGCGACCGCGACCGTCGTCGAAAGCTGGGCCTCCGAGGTCCCCCAGGTGCTACTGGAGTCGTTACCGACGGCAGGGAAGGGCCTCGCCGTCCGTCATGGGATGCTCCGCGCGAAGGGCGAGCTCCGCTTCATGTGCGATGCTGACATGTCCATGCCGGTGGAGCACCTTGACGACTTCCTGGACCGCATGGAAGAGGGCTATGACATCGTTATCGGCTCACGTCAGACGGAGGGGGCGCGAAGGTTCGGCGAGCCGCTTATACGACACCTGATGGGAAGAGTCTTCAACTGGGTCGTCCGCTTGGTGGCGGTCGGAGGCTTCGAGGACACCCAGTGCGGCTTCAAGATGTTTCGAGGCGAGGTCGCCGACGAGGTATTCCCCCGACAGCGCGCGACCGGATTCGGCTTCGACGTCGAGGTGCTCTTCATCGCCAAGCAGCGAGGGGCCTCGATATTAGAAATGCCGATAGACTGGCATCACGAGCCATCCAGCAAGATCAGTCCCGTCGCCGACTCGGTGCGGATGGTCATGGATGCCGTCCTGACCCGCTGGCGGGGCCTTATCGGAGCCTATCGCAAGTGATCACCCGCGGGGCGCAGGAGCAACAGCATTGAACAACTCTAAGGTAGCAGTCGTGGTGCCGACCTACAACGAGGCCGAGAACCTGCCTGTGTTGGCCGCTCGGCTCTTCGCCCTCGGTATTCCGGGGCTGACGCTGATCGTTGTGGACGACGGCTCTCCCGACGGCACGGGTGAAGTCGCCAAACAATTGGCTGGGCAGTACGACGGCCGGGTCGAGCTGGTTCAGCGACACCGCAAGGAGGGCCTCGGCCCGGCATACATCGCCGGGTTCTCCCAAGCCCTCGATGGCGGGGCCGACATCATCGTGCAGATGGACGCGGACATGTCCCATCAGCCGGAGTATATACCGCAGTTCATCGACGACCTCGGAGAGTCCGACGTGGTCATCGGCTCTCGTTACGTGAACGGCGGAGGCGTTGACGAGCACTGGGGCATCCTGCGGAGGCTCATAAGCTCCGGCGGCAACTTTGGCATACGCGCCGTGACCGGCGTGAAGGTCAAGGATGCCACCGGCGGATTCAAGGCCTTTCGACAGAGCGTGCTGCGGTCTATTGATTTTTCGCAGATACGCTGCGCAGGGTTCGGGTTCCAGGCGGAGATTAACCACGCATGCGAGCGCATGGGGTGCGTGGTCACCGAACACCCCATCGTCTTCATCGACCGAACGATGGGGAAGTCCAAGATGTCCCTCTACATCATGATCGAGGCGATGTGGAAGCTCCTGCCGCTTCGATGGAAGTCCGGCCCCTGACCGGAAATCGTCCGGTTAAGGGGCGAAAATATGCTTGCGGCGCCGGGACGAATCTTGTATTAGTTCAACTACCGATTTATCGATGATGTGTGCATATGGAGTCTAATTCTTGGCATACCAGCAGACCGAAGACAAAATGAAGACAAAACAGGAACGGACGAAGGCAGCCATAGCCCTCGCTATGCAAAGCCGCTGGCCCGAGGCCGTGGTGGTGAACCGTTCCCTTATCGATGACTTTCCGGGCGACTTGGAGTCGTACAATCGCATGGGAAGGGCACTCACCGAGCTTGGACGCATAGATGAGGCGAGGGAGGCATTTCGACGGGTGTTAGAAGTCTCCCCGCACAACACGATTGCGAGGAAGAATCTCGACAGGCTCGAACAGCTT
This sequence comes from Chloroflexota bacterium, assembly GCA_028875495.1. GTDB lineage: Bacteria > Chloroflexota > Dehalococcoidia > Lucifugimonadales > VXLM01 > VXLM01. The sequence goes on along the minus strand of JAPPDQ010000390.1, from coordinate 3,276 downwards.
GGTGACAACCTCCCTCGCCATCAGGCGTCCCACCGCAAGGCAACACGTGCCTTCATCGGCGAGTCCGGCAAGACTCTGGTGACCTCGCTCGTAAACGTTGCTTCGCCCAAGACACTCGCGAGGCTCACACCGGGTGACGACGTGAACTTGGAGCTAGTCGGACGGAGGCTGAACGTTACCGACGAGGCGTCGAGCGAGGAGATCGGACAGGTCGAATCGAAGACGGCGTCCCGGATTAAGCGGCTGATGAGCGGCGGGAACCGGTACGCGGCGACGGTAAAGAGCGTCGACGACCGGGTGGTCATCATCATCATCCGGGAGGTCTACAAGCATCCCTCTCAAGCGAGGATCGTCTCGTTCCCGTCCAAGGCCTCGTCGGGGGCGTATGTTTCCAGCACGCCGCTTGGGGACGACGCCAAGGAGGACGAGAATGCGGTGGAGGCCAAGCGCATCAACGCCGCGAAGGACTGGTCGGACGACGATACCGAGCCGGGCGACGACGAGGCGTTCTCGCCGTCAATTCACCGCATCATCAACTCGACGAGCGAGGACTTCTAGCAGTCGGCGCTGGCCGGACCGCCGGGACGCATCAGCGCGGAGATTTCCAATAAGGGCGCGTCCGACCCTTCCTCCGCCCAGGACGGGATCTTCACCCCCGCACGAATGAGGCGTTCCTCCAGACTAATGCCGAACTCTGACACGTCGCCGATTGGTATAGTCCTGGGGGGCGAGGCATCGACGATCTCTTCACGCAGTAGGTTGCGTGATCCGTCAGAGTACGCCGTGTCAGAGTAGTAACGGACGCGAAACTCCCTCGCAGGCGTTTCTGTGTAGTCCGTCCACTTGAATGTGCCGTAATCGCCCTCGGAGTCTCCCTCAATGTAACAGGCCGCCTGCCGCGCGTCCGACGCCACCAGGTGCAGGGCTTCACGCGCGTCGCGCACGGTTCCAAGATTCTCCTGCCACTCCAAGGGCAGGACGATGAGCCTGCCGGCGACGGCGACTAAGGGCACGGTAAGGATCGCCACGATGAGCATGACGGCCGCCGTCTCCAGCAGCGTCAGCCCTTGCGATGAACCCAACACTCGACGAGAAGTGGTCATTCGTCCACGCTCTCCGAGCAGTTGATTACCTCCCCGGCTAGAGAACTGAGCTCGAACAGATCCTCACCATCGGATGTCACTCGGACGTTGTACTCTTCCCCAACCACGTGCCCTTCGACCTGATATGTGCCCAGAGAGGATTCCTCCGAAAGGCAGTCTCCATTCAGATGCTCTTCGACGTACCGGGCCCCCAGCGTCTCCGTCACCGCCTGTTCCTCCAGCGTGTCGGAGACACTGATAACGAACGAAAGGCCGCCCACGAGGCCTATCACCGCGACACTGAGGATGGCCATCGCAATGACCACTTCCAGCAAGGTGAGGCCGGACTCATTGCTGGCCTTCACCCGGAGGAGCGTTAACGCACTCCCTGTGCAGAGGGTTTTCATGAAACTGACCCCGCGACACCTTGAACGCGCGCGGCTTCCGATGTCAAATACTCGTTGCAGAACCAACAATCTGTTCGATACTTCTCCAAAACAACTCAGGTGTTATCACCCATGGCACGGTCTCTTCAACGCTCACTCGGCCTCGCCGCCTTTCTGCCCTTCCTCGTCTTCGCCCTGGCGTGTCGGTCGGGCGCTCCACCAATCGTATTCACCTCCGACCGGGATGGCAACTTGGAGATATATTCCGTACGAGCTGACGGGCGGGGTGAGGAAGAGAACCTCACCAAGAGCCCGCGTGACGAGTTCTCCCCGTCGCTTTCACCCAATGGGCGCTACGTTGCTTTCCTGTCGGGCGGCAGCGACGACATGAAGCTAGAAGTCCTGCAGATTTCGGGCGATGACCGAACCCAGGTCTTTTCCGGCAGCGGCGAGATCACGCATCCGAAGTGGGGTCCTGACAGCGAGCGTTTGTCCTTCGCGCTGGCCCAAGAGTCAGGCAACGCGGTCTACGTTAGCGATTCCGAGGGTGAAGAGTCGATGCTGCTCAGCAAGGTGGCGGCGGACGAGGTCGGCGGATGGTCGCCGGAGTGGAACTTCATCGTCTTCTCCGTCCGCGACGGCGCGGAGCAGGGCCTTTACATCCGAAACCCTGATGGGGTGAACGAGTTCAGGCGCACACAGTCAACGGACTACGGCGCGAAGTGGTCACCCGACTCGCGGTATATCGCGTTCCTTTCGACCCGTGACGGGAATCCTGAAGTCTACGTGATAGACCCCGAAGAGGGCGAAGAGGTCCGCGTCACCAATTCCGAAGCGCCGGAGTACGATCTGTCGTGGTCGCCGAACGGAAAGAGGCTCCTGTTCGTCACCGAGCGGGACGGCAACGCCGAGATATACTCCATAGAGATCAAAGACAAGGGTATGTCCGACAACCTCACCCGCCTGACACACAACGAGGTGCGCGATGAACAGCCGACTTGGTCGCCGAACGGGAGGAGAATCGCCTTCGTTTCCTACCTTGACGGAGACGCCGAGATATTCGTCATGGAGTCGGACGGGCAAGACCAGCAACGGCTGACGAACAACGAGTCCGAGGACACCGAGCCTTCCTGGTGACCCGTGCCCACTGCCTCAGCGTGACTTGCGTATCGGCCCTCTCGGCCTGAGCCTGTCCAAGACCGCGACGGTACCCGTATCCAAGTTCTCCCCCGCGTCTCGTCGGTGGGCAAGCAGGTCCAACGCATGGTCGGAAAGGCGTGGTTTGGCCCGCATCTCCTCAGGCAGGTACCTCATGCACCTGCGTTCGAGCACCTTCACAGGCCGTTTCGTCTTTTCGGTGCACGCGTAGGCGTACTGGCACATGTATGCATAGCAGACCGTGGTCTCCCGATGCACGAGCTTGACACTGCTCTGTGACGGCGGGAGACGGCGCGTCAAGAATTTTCGTAAAGGCGCGTTGAGGTCCGTGGACCGAGATCGGGCTGTTCTCATGGGCCATTCCTGTCCGCAGAGATAACAATAATGCTAAACGGTTTTTGGGAAAAGACAATTACTTTGGTCACTATGATCCGACAAAGTCGAGGGCGAGAGACGGACCTTTCCTATCAGTGAAAAGACAGAATGGCCTTCGCTCAGCCCCAGGTGGGCCGCTCCATAGTGAAGACGCTATCGACCTCAACGAAGTCTTGATAGCCGAGCCTGCCGACGGGCCGCAGCTTCAGGAAGTCTATGCGCCCGTCCACGAGCACCCGTTCGTCGATATGGACACCAACGACCTCTCCGAAGAC
>JAPPDQ010000557.1 GCA_028875495.1 Chloroflexota bacterium | reverse complement strand
CGTCCATCTGCGCCGCACCCGTGATCATGTTCTTCACGTAGTCCGCGTGCCCCGGACAGTCCACGTGCGCATAGTGCCGGTTCGCCGTCTCGTACTCCACGTGCGCCGTCGCAATCGTGATCCCCCGCTCCCGCTCCTCCGGCGCCTTGTCGATCTCGTCGAACGCAATCGCGTCCCCGCCGAACTTCTTCGCCTGCGCCAGCGTGATCGCCGCCGTCAACGTCGTCTTCCCGTGGTCCACATGCCCGATCGTCCCCACGTTCACATGCGGCTTCGTGCGCTCGAAGGTCTCCTTCGCCATTCTTTCCTCGTCCGGGTTTGCGGTGGTTGAGGCAAGGGCGTCAGACGCCCGCCAGGACTTTCTTTCCGGCCCTGCTCGCGGCCGTCTCTTCGTAGTGTGAGAACTGCATGGTGTAAACGGCGCGCCCCTGGCTCAGGGACCGCAGCCTGGTCGAGTAGCCGAACATCTCGCCGAGAGGCACACTCGCTCCGATCACCTGGGCATCTCCGCGGTCGGTCATCCCCCCTACCCGGCCGCGCCGAGCGGAGAGATCGCCGATGAGGTCACCCATGTACTCGGATGGGGTGACGATCTCGACATCCATCACCGGTTCCAGCAGCACGGGACCTGCCCTCTTCAGGGCTTCCTTCATCGCGATGGTGCCGGCGATCCTGAATGCCATTTCGCTCGAGTCGACATCGTGGTAGGAACCGTCCGTCAGTGCGGCCCTTACGTCGACCACCGGATAGCCTTCCACCACGCCCGAGCTGAGGGCGTCGCGGAGTCCCTGCTCCACGGCCGGGATGTACTCCCGTGGGACCACACCCCCCTTTATCCGATCCTCGAACACGAAGCCCGAGCCCTGTTCGCCGGGTTCGAGATCGATCACCACATGGCCGAACTGACCCCGCCCGCCGGTCTGCCTCACAAATCTGCCGACAACCTTGGACGCCGACTTGCGGATCGTCTCGCGGAAGGCCACCTGCGGCCTCCCGATGTTGGCCGAAACCGAGAACTCGCGACGCAAGCGGTCGACGATGATCTCGAGGTGGAGTTCCCCCATGCCACTGATGATCGTCTGTCCGGTTTCGGGGTCCGTGTGCACCCGGAAGGTCGGATCTTCTTCAGCGAGCTTCGCGAGCCCCGTTCCGAGCTTGTCCTGATCGGCCTTGGTCTTCGGCTCGATGGCAACCGCAATGACGGGTTCCGGAAAGCTCATCGCCTCGAGAATGATCGGATCGTCGGGCACGCAGATCGTGTCGCCTGTGCGAACATTCTTCAAACCGATGACCGCGACGATGTCGCCCGCGAACACCTCCTCGCGCTCTTCACGCTTGTTGGCGTGCATCTGAAGAAGGCGACCTGCGCGCTCCTTTCTTCCCTGGGTCGCGTTGAGCACCCGGCTGCCCTTGGGCAAGGATCCGGAGTAGACCCTCAGGTATGTCAGCCTTCCGACATAGGAGTCCGTCATGATCTTGAAGGCCAAGGCCGAGAACGGTGCATCGTCGGAGGCCTCGCGGGTCTGCCGCTCGCCATCGCCATACGGCGGGCGCCCTTCGATCGCGGGCACGTCCAGCGGCGACGGGAGGTAGTCGATCACGCCGTCGAGAAGCCGTTGTACGCCCTTGTTCTTGAAGGCGGAACCGCAGAACACGGGAAACAGCGTGCCGGAAGTGGTCGCGGCGCGGATCGCCTGGCGGACATCGTCTTCACCGAGTTCCTCACCGAGGAGGTAGCGCTCCAGCAGCGCATCGTCATGCTCCACGGCGGCTTCAACGAGGTCGTGGCGCAGGCTCTCCACCCTTTCGCGCAACGAGTCCGGGATGTCGACCTCGACGATCGTGGCCCCCAGTTCGTCGTCCCACACGAACGCCTTCATCGCGACGATGTCGATCACCCCCGTGAACAGGTCCGCCTCCCCGAGAGGGTATTGCACTGCGAAGGCGTTCGCGCCAAGGCGTTCGCGCATCATCCGGATCACGTTCTCGAAATCGGCGCCGGTGCGATCCATCTTGTTGACGAAGGCGATCCGGGGGACCCCGTAGCGGTCAGCCTGCCGCCACACCGTCTCGGACTGCGGTTCGACGCCACCGACCGCACAAAAGACAGCGATCGCTCCGTCAAGTACGCGAAGCGATCGCTCTACCTCGGCTGTGAAGTCCACATGGCCGGGGGTGTCGATGATGTTGATTCGGTATTCCGACCCATTCCGCCGCCAATACGCGGTCGTCGCCGCGGAGGTGATGGTGATTCCGCGTTCCTGTTCCTGTTCCATCCAGTCCATGGTCGCCGCACCCTCATGGACTTCGCCCATTCGGTGGAGGCGGCCGGTATAGAACAGGATCCGCTCGGTCGTCGTCGTCTTGCCGGCATCGATGTGGGCCATGATGCCGATATTCCGAAGCTTCGGAAGTGGTGTTTTCCTTGGCATTTTCTATTCTTCAACTCAGATCTCGGCCGTGCCTGTCAAACAGCGTTCCCGCCTGGGATCCCTCCCTGCCTGCCGGTGCCCGGGGGCCCGATGGCGGCGGGCTGGACGGCTTACCAGCGGTAGTGCGCGAACGCCTTGTTGGCTTCGGCCATCCGGTGCGTATCATCCTTCTTCTTCACGGTCGCGCCCTCCCCCCTGCTCGCAGCGAGGATTTCGCCGGCAAGGCGTTGGGACATGGTCCGCTCTCCCCGTTTCCGTGAGAAGCCGATCAGCCACTTGATGGCGAGCGCCTGGCGACGCTCCGGCCTCACTTCGATGGGGACCTGATAGGTGGCGCCTCCAACACGGCGGCTCTTCACTTCCAGAGCCGGTTTCGCGTTTGTCAGCGCCTGCTGGAAGACGTTCATGGAGGGCTGTCCAGCCTTGGTTTCCACGATGCCCATGGCGTCGTAGAAGATGGCCTCGGCCAGGGACTTCTTGCCGTCCAGCATCAACCCGTTGATGAACTTCTGGACGACTACGGATCCGTACCGCGGGTCTTCCGGAATCTTGCGGCGAACTGCCCTCGAACGACGGCTCATGACGGCGACTCCACAGGTACGGCCTACTTCGGCCGTTTCGCTCCGTACTTGGACCGGGCCTGTTTGCGCCCCGCCACGCCCGAGGTGTCCAGCGTCCCCCGGACGATATGGTAGCGGACGCCGGGGAGATCCCTCACCCTGCCCCCTCGAATCAGCACGATGGAGTGCTCCTGGAGGTTGTGGCCCTCGCCGCCGATGTATGCCGTTACTTCGTAGCCGTTGGTCAAGCGAACGCGAGCGACCTTCCGCAGCGCCGAATTGGGCTTCTTGGGGGTGGTGGTGTACACGCGGGTACACACCCCCCGCTTCTGCGGGTTCTTCTGGAGCGCGGGCGACTTGTTCTTCTTCGCGATCCGCGCCCGGCCATTCCGGACCAGCTGGTTCAGAGTAGGCATGACGGCCGAACTCGTTCCTCGTCTCTTCCTCTCGTGCGGGAAACCAGCAACAGGGGCGAACAAAAGCGCGCTTGGGGCAATCAATCAAGCGCGCCGATTCGCCCGGAGAGCTGAGCCTCCAGGCCATTTCCTGGACAGCCTGGAAAAGCTAGGGGAAGACCCCCACCGTGTCAACAGGAGCAGAGGTCGGCGGCGACCCGGATCACGGTCCCCGGGGCGAGGTCGCCCGAGCCCCCGGGGAGCACGTGGTCCACCGCCGCCACCACCCGGCCTACTCCGCCGGGACTTCCTCCACTTCCGCACCGAGGCCAGGCAGGAATTCGCCCGGGTCGGTCAGCGGCAGGATCTCTTCATCGTAGTAGTCCCGCTCCACCTGGAACTCGATGTCGTGCCACCTGTGCGCGCCGGTTCCGGCCGGGATCAGGTGCCCGATGATGATGTTCTCCTTCAGCCCCTTCAGGTCGTCTCTGGCGCCCCGCACCGCCGCGTCGGTCAGCACTCTGGTGGTCTCCTGGAAGGAAGCCGCCGAGATGAATGAATCGGTGGTGAGGCTCGCCTTGGTGATGCCGAGCAGGAGCGGCTCATAGATGGCCGGCTTCTTCCCTTCCGCCTGCGCCAACTCGTTGATCTGCCTGAATTCCACCCGGTCCACGTGGTCGCCCTCCAACAGGTGGGTCTCGCCCGGATCGACGACCCTCACCTTCTGCAGCATCTGCCTGACGATCACACCGATGTGCTTGTCGTTGATGGTCACGCCCTGAAGCCGGTAGACTTCCTGGATCTCGTTCAGCAGGTACTTCTGAACGGCTCGCGGCCCCTTGATCTTCAGGATGTCGTGAGGGTTGATCGGCCCCTCCGACAGCCGGTCGCCAGCGCGAACCTGGTCACCCTGATGGACGCGCATGTGCTTTCCTACCGGCACGTCATACTTCCTGCGCTGCCCGCTCTTCGGCGCGACGAACACTTCACGCTTGCCTCGCTTGATGTCGCCGAAGGAGACCGTCCCGTCGATCTCCGTGATGATCGCCGGATCCTTGGGACTGCGAGCTTCGAACAACTCCGCCACTCGGGGCAGGCCGCCCGTGATGTCGCGGGTCTTGTAGACTTCGCGGCTGATCCTGGCAATCCTGTCCCCCGGACGCACCTCGTCGCCGTGTGAACACAGCAACTGGGCGCCGACGGGTATGATGAACTCCTTCACCAGCTCGCTCGACGGTGCCTCGCCCGCCCGGATCTGGATCGTGGGATGCAACTTCTTGTCCCTGTCCTCGATCACCATCATCTGGCGGCGGCCCGTCGATTCGTCCAGTTCTTCGCGCACCGTCTGTTCTTCGACGATGTCCACGAAGCGCAGGTAGCCCTCCGAGTCCCCCACGATGGGCTCGGAGTACGGATCCCAGCTGAACAGCAGGTCGCCGGCCCGGATTCGCATGCCTTCGTCGACGTGGATCTCTGCGCCGTAGGGGACCGCAAGCTTGCTCCGCACCTGGCCCTCTCGCGTCTGCATGACGATCTTGCCCTCCCGCGAGGTCACGATGCGCTTGTCGTTGCGGTTCGTCACCGTGGTCACGCGATCGAGCGCGACGATTCCCGAGATCTTCGACTTTCGCTGGTTCTGGGCTGCGATGCGGGCCGCAGTGCCGCCGATGTGGAAGGTTCTCAGCGTGAGCTGGGTCCCGGGTTCGCCGATCGATTGCGCCGCGATGATTCCGACGGCCTCTCCGATGTCCACGGGTTGCATGGTGGCCAGGTTGCGGCCATAGCACATCCGACAGATTCCCCGCTTGGTCTCGCAGGTGAGCACCGAGCGAATCTTCACCGACTGGATCCCGGCATCCTCGATCGCCTCGGCGGCCTCCTCGCTGATCAGCTCGTTTGCCGTGAGGATCAATTCGCCGTCGATCGGATCGTAGACGCTTTCCAGGGCGACGTTCCCCACGATCCTGTCCGCGAGCGGCTCGACGATGTCCTCCCCTTCCTTGAGCGCACTCATCGGGATTCCCTGGAAGGTTCCGCAGTCGTCCTCGGCGATCGTCACGTCCTGGGCGACATCGACCAGACGCCGCGTGAGGTAGCCGGCGTCGGCGGTCTTGAGGGCCGTGTCGGCGAGTCCCTTCCGCGCGCCGTGGGTCGAGATGAAGTACTCGACGACCGAAAGGCCTTCGCGGAAGTTCGACCTGATCGGACTCTCGATGATCTCCCCGATCCCACCCGTCAGCTTCTTCTGCGGCTTGGCCATGAGGCCGCGCATCCCGGCCAGCTGACGCATCTGGTCGCGGTTCCCGCGCGCCCCGGAGGTCATCATCATGTACACGGGATTGAACCCGCCCTTGGACCTCTCGAGGTGCTGCACCATGGCATCGGCCACGTCGTTGTTGGCGTGGGTCCAGGTGTCGATGATCTTGTTGTAGCGCTCCCCGTTTGAAATGAAGCCGGAGGCGTACGCGTTCTGGAATCGCGTAACCTCCTGCGTGGCGTCCTCGAGCAGTTGCGCCTTCTCCGGGGGGACCTCGAGATCGTCGACCCCCACCGATACGCCCCCCAGCGTCGCGTAGCGGAAACCAAAGTCCTTGAGGTGGTCGAGGAACTGCGTTGTCGCCGCCAGCCCTGCATCGGTGATGCACCGGAAGACCAGGTCCCCGCGCTGCTTCTTCCCGAACGTCCGATTCAGAAAACCGATCGACTCGGGGATGATGGAGTTGAAGAGGACGCGCCCCACGGTGGTCCGCACCCACTCGGGCCGGGCCGAGGGCCCGCCTTCAATCCCGCCGCCGGCCGGACTCACCCAGAAGTGGCAGGGGGTCGAAAACTCCACGTGACCGTGGGCGAGAGCCATCTCCACCTCTCCGTACGACGAGAAGCGGCGGGCGTCGCCGTACAGGGTGTCGAGCCGGGATTCGGCCTCGGCCCGCTGCGCCTCCGGAACCTTGGTGGAGCTCGCCACCGGCTCGAGTTGGGCGATTTCGATCGGCGGCTTCGTGAGGTAGTAGCACCCGATCACCATGTCCTGGCTGGGAGCGGCCACGGGCCGTCCGTTCGACGGCAGAAGAACGTTGTTGCTCGACAGCATCAGAACCCGGGCTTCGAGCTGCGCCTCGTAGGAGAGCGGCAGATGCACGGCCATCTGGTCTCCGTCGAAGTCGGCGTTGAACGCCGTGCAGACCAGGGGATGAATGCGGATCGCCTTGCCCTCGACGAGAACCGGCTCGAAGGCCTGAATCCCGATGCGGTGGAGCGTGGGGGCACGGTTGAGCAGGACCGGGTGGTCGCGGATAATGTCCTCCAGCACCTCGTAGACCTTGGGATCGTCCTGTTCGACGATCTTCTTGGCCCGCTTCACCGTCTCCGCCTCGCCTCGCTTCTCCAGCTCGTGGATGATGAACGGCTTGAAGAGTTCGACCGCCATCGCCTTCGGCAACCCGCACTGGTGCAGCTTGAGTTCCGGGCCCACCACGATCACCGAGCGCCCGGAGTAGTCGACGCGCTTGCCCAGCAGATTCAGTCGGAAGCGCCCCTGCTTCCCCTTGAGCATGTCCGAAAGCGACTTCAGCGGCCGTTTGCCCCGGCCCCGGATCGCCTTGGACCGGCGCCCGTTGTCGAAGAGCGCGTCGACCGATTCCTGGAGCATCCGCTTTTCATTCCTGAGAATCACCTCGGGAGCCCGCATCTCGATCAGTTTCTTCAGCCGGTTGTTCCGGTTGATGACCCGGCGGTAGAGGTCGTTCAGGTCGGACGTTGCGAACCGTCCTCCGTCGAGAGGCACCAGGGGGCGCAAATCGGGTGGTATTACCGGGATCACGTCCAGCACCATCCACTCGGGCTTGTTGCGCTTGTCCGGCGTGTCGCCCGAGTTCCGCAGCGCGTCGACCACCTTGAGCCGGCGCAGCTTCCGCTTTTTGCGATGCTGCGATGTCTCGGTTGCTATCTCGTGACGCAGCCACGCTGCCAGACGGTCGAGACCCTTTCCGTCCCGGTTCTGCTCGGCGATGGGGATCTCGGGCGAGTCGAGCCGCTTCAGGAGCGTCCGGGCCGCCTCGGCTCCGATCTCCGCCTTGAAGTTCCCGTCCTCTTCCGCCCGTGCCTTGACGCGCAGGTCGTAGTACTCGTCCTCGTCGAGCAGGTCCAGGAATTCGACATCCTGGTTCCCGGGATTGGTGACGACATAGGCGGCGTAGTAGATGACCTGCTCGAGGTCCTTGAGCGTCATCCCCAGCAGGTAGCCCAGTTGGCTCGGCAGTGTCTTGAGAAACCAGATGTGGCTCACGGGTACTGCCATCTCGATGTGGCCGATCCTCTCGCGACGGACCTTGGAGAGCGTGACCTCCACGCCACAGCGGTCGCAGACGATGCCGCGGAAGCGAATCCGCTTGTACTTGCCGCAGGCACATTCCCAGTCCTTCACCGGCCCGAATATGCGCTGGCAGAAGAGCCCCGAGGGTTCCGGCTTGAACGAGCGGTAGTTGATGGTCTCCGGCTTGGTCCCCTCGCCGTATGACCACTCGCGAACATCCTCCGACGAAGCGATCCTGATCCGGATGAAGTCGAAATCCGAGGACCGTGCTTCCTTTGGGCGGGGAAAGTCGATCATGTTCAATCCTTCCTTGGGATTACTGGTCGGAGCCTAGTTCCACGGTCAGGCCGAGCGCCTGGAGTTCCTTCACCAGCACGTTGAAGGACTCCGGGATGCCGGGCATGGGGAGGTTTTCTCCCTTGACCACCGCTTCGTACACCTTCGAACGGCCTTGGACATCGTCGGACTTGACCGTCAGGATCTCCTGGAGGGTGTGGGCGGCACCATACGCCTCCAGGGCCCAGACCTCCATTTCGCCGAAGCGCTGTCCGCCGAACTGCGCCTTGCCGGCGAGAGGCTGCTGGGTAACGAGCGAATACGGCCCGATGCTTCGTGCGTGGATCTTGTCGTCCACCAGGTGGGACAGCTTGAGCATGTAGATCGAACCCACGGTGATCGGGAACTTGAAGCGTTCCCCACTCCGTCCGTCCCTGAGCCAGACCTTGCCGTTCGAGAGAATCTCGGACGCGGCCAGGAACTCCTGGAGCGCGGCCTCGAGCCCTG
>JAPPDQ010000297.1 GCA_028875495.1 Chloroflexota bacterium | reverse complement strand
TCCATCGTCGTTGACCTGCTCGCCCGGGACGACGCATGAGGATTCGTGAGATACACATCGACGGCTTCGGTCGTTTCTCAGGGGTTGAGTATGGGCCGCTGGAGCATCCGGTGACCGTCTTCTACGGGCCGAACGAGGCAGGCAAGAGTACGTTGCTGGAGTTCATTCGTAGGGTGCTGTTCGGATTTCCCCGGAGGAACGCCAAGGTTAACCCCTATCCCCCGTTGGCAGGAGGACGCTATGGAGGACGAATCGCCTTTGAGGATTCCGGCGGCCAACCGTATGACGTGCGACGAACGTCGGGAAGAGGCTACGGCGGGGAAGTCACCCTGATTTCCGGAACGGGCGATCCGCTCCCCGCATCGGAACTTGCGACACTGCTGGGCAACCACTCTCGGGACGTATTCGAGCAGGTCTTCGCGTTCACGCTCGACGAGCTCTACAGCGACGATCTATTGAGCGACGCAAACGTCAACAGCCAGATATACAGCGCGGGAATGGGCGTGATGTCCCTTCAGGCCGGTATGAAGCGAATTGAGTCCGAACGCGAGTCTCTCTTTCTGAAGGGTGGAAGGAGCAGCCAAAAGACCTACGTGGTCTCCGAAAGAATCGAGGAGATAGACAACCGGCTGGGTGAGGTCGCGGACAACGCGGCGAGGTATGGGCAACTGACCGCCCGCCTTCAGCAGGTCGAGTCCGAGCTCGAAAGCTTGGCTGGGCAGCGTAGGCGCATTCAATCCCGGCATAACCGTCAGGTCACACTACAGAACGCCTGGGACGCCTGGAATGACTCCGTGTCCGCTATGCAGGAGTTGACCACACTCCCGGCTATCGACAGTTTTCCAGCCGACGGCGTGAACCGCCTCGAAGCATTGGAAGAGCGCGTCAGGACTGCGCGGCGGGAGTACGAGTCCGCAGGTCTGCGGGTGACGGAGGCCGAGGGGGCGGCGAAGGTGCGGATAGAGCACGAGGCCATACGGAAGCACTCCGGCGATGTCCGCCGCTTGCAAAATGGGCGTACCGCATTCGACGGCTCGGTCAAGGACCTGCCGGAGCGTGAAGCTGAGCTTGAAGGGCACAAGAGGGTTCTGGCCGACACTTTGAAGGACCTGGGCCCCGACTGGGACGAGGCGCGGTTGGAAGAGTTCGATCTCTCCATAGCCGTTCGCCAGGAGATCACCCAGCACGGCGACAGGCTTCGTGAGGCCTCCGCCGAGCAATTGAGTCGCAGGTCGGACCTCCGCCAGAACATCGTCGCGTTGGAGGAGGCGACGGAGGCCGAGAGCAAGGCCCGGAGTGAGTTCGATAACTTCGCCGCGCCGGGCTTGAACGCCGACCAAATGCGACAGCGCCGGAATCTGATTCGCAACACAAGAGCGCGGTTCGCCGAAATCGGTCAGCTCCGCCAAACCGTCCTGAATCTGCAGGGCCAGCTCGAAGGACTGGAGAACTTCACACCTCCGATCGGCGGAGAAGACCGGAGCAGGACCATAGGAGCGGTCAGCTTCGTTATCGGAATAGCCCTCCTGATCGGCGGAGCGATACTCGGCGGAGCGGCGCTTGTTATCGGAGTGGTCGCCGGCCTCTCACTGGGCGGCGTGGGGGTATTCCTGTTCGTGACCCCCAACCAGGTCCTTGCTCCCGGCGAGGAATCTCCACTGGTGAGTCCGATCCGCGAGTCGCTCCGCCGCGCCGAAGCGGACATGGCGAACCTCCAGTCCAGGATGGAAGAGGAGGCTGGGCCGCTCGGCCTTAATCGAATCGATGGAGCGTCCTTACTGGCCGTGGAAGAGTTGGCGGACGAAGAAGAAGGCAGGCTCAGGGAATGGACTCTTCTAGCCGCAGCCTTTGAAGCCACGAAGGACTTGGCAAGGCAGAGGCAGGCCCGCGCCGAAGAGTCGGCGGGCGTTGTCAAGGATGCCGATCTGCAACTCGAAGCGGCGCAACGCGAATGGAAGGCATGGCTGACGGAACGTGGGCTGCTGGACACGTTCACTCCTGAGACGGCCGGAGTGCTCCAGGGACAGGTCGAGCTTGGCCGCAGCCGGCTCGGAGACGTGCGAAGCTGGCAGCAGCGCATCAAGGCGATAGAGGTGGACATCGACGAATACGTTGAGGCCGTCGAGCCGCTCGCGACGGCATTCGACGTCACGTTCGACAAGAACGATCCGCGCACGGTTGCAGCGTCCGCAGACAGGCTGGTAACGCTATATGAAGATGTCAGGGAGAGCGTCAGAAAACGGGAGGGTGCGGAGGCAGAGCTTGAGGAAGCCGAACTCCAGTTGGAAGGGCGCAAGAGCGACCTGGAAAAGGCCGAAGAGGAGCTTGGGAACTTGCTCCAATCGGGAGGGGCCGAGGACGCAGAGGATTTTCGTGCCCGGGCCGATCTCTCCGAAAGACGGACGAGTTTGGAAGAGAGAGGCCGCAACGCACAGGACCGTCTTCAGCGCCTCAGCGGACCCGGCGAAGCCCTCGAAAGGCTGAAGGCCGACCTCGCCAACACGGATCCCCAGTCAATCACCGACGCCATAGCCGCGCTGGAGGAAGAACGCGCCGCCGCTGACGCTCAGCTTGAGGATCTCTCGACCGACCGTGGCTCAATCCAAGCCGAACTCGAAAGGCTCGTCGGCGAGGAGGAGTCGTCTCGCCTTCGGATGGAACGGAACGTCCTCATGGAGCAGATCAAAGGCCACGCCCGCGACTGGGCGCGACTCACCCTCGCGCAGGGCCTGCTCGAAGAAGCGCGAGGAAAGTTCGAGCGAGAACGGCAGCCGGGAGTCGTCCGCCACGCCCAAAAATTCTTCACCGAGATCACCGAGGGAAGGTACCAACAGGTGTATGCTCCCCTCGGTGAACAGACGATCACGGTCACCGACGCCGACGGACAGACCAAACAGCCGTCCGAACTGAGCCGCGGAACGCGCGAGCAGCTATTCCTATCCCTTCGGTTCGGACTGATCCGAGAACTGGGAGAGCGTACGGAGCCGCTCCCGGTAGTCGTTGACGAGATTCTCGTCAACTTTGACCCCAACCGCGCGCTTCGAGCCGCCGTGGCCTTCACGGGGCTTTCGCGCACGAACCAGGTACTGGTCTTCACCTGCCATCCGACCGTCGTCGAGCTGTTCCGTAACGCGGCATCCGAGGCGGGCGCCGACGAGCCCGACCTAGTAACGATCTCCTGAGTTGTCCGGTCCCGATAAGCCATACTACACCTCACGGCCCTCCCACTACGGCAGACCGCAACTCGGCGACGCGCTTTTGGAGGCGTTGACAGCAGCCGGAAAAGACATCGACAACCTCGCGCCAAACGACCTCGCGCCGTTCGAGAACCTCCACGTTCGCGGCCGAGCCGCCACTCGTGACCTCGCGAGGCTCGCCGGTCTCCGGCGGGGAGATCGGATCCTCCACGTTGGCTGCGGAATCGGCGGACCGGCGCGCACGCTGGCGGTCGAGTACGGCTGTCATGTGACCGGCGTCGACATCGCGGAGAGCTATGTGGATGCGGGCCGACTGCTCACTGAGCGAGTCGGCCTGGATGATGCCGTCTCGCTGCACGTCGGCAACGCCCTCGATCTGTCCTATGGCGACACGTCGTTTGACGTGGTCTGGATGCAGCACGTAGGCATGTACGTCTCCGACAAGACCCCCCTCTATCATGAGGCGCGACGGGTGCTTCGGCCCAGAGGCAAACTCGCCATGCACGAAATCGTGGCCGGTGGCGTCTCGCCTCCGCATTACCCGACTCCATGGGCAAGCGACCCATCGACCAGCTTCCTCGTAAGTCCCGATCGCATGAGGGAAGCACTCATCAAATGCGGTCTCGCGCAGGTCGAATGGCAAGACGACACCCCGAACAGCATCGAGTGGGCGAGGAAGCCGGTGGAGGCCGGCGGATCGGGGGGACTGTCGGACGCACTAGATGCCCTGCTCGGCCCGGACTATCGGGAACGTATCGAAAACGTCCGCCGCAACCTCATCGAGGAGCGCATCGAGGTCGTGCAGGCGGTATTCACGACCGCATGAACGTGCCGAGCCCTTTCATTTGCAGGGCGGGTTCAACTTGGAGTCGGGCAGAACGTCAGGCCGTCCAATTTGCTATAATCTATAGTGTGACGAGACCTTGATGTAAGGAGAAATTGCATCGTCATGTCTACGCAAGAGTACTTCGGCGTACCCATCAACAGAACTCAGGCCAACGCGATCTACACAGACGCGATGTCCCGCATGTACGGGCTGGTGGCGCTGGGCGTCATAACCACCGGCGCGATGATATGGATCGGCGACTTAACCGGCGTGGGAGACGTGTTCTTCAGCCTTGGCATCATAGGGTGGCTGCTCATGATCGGGATCATGTTCGGCACCCTCATGGCCGCGAACGCGGTCGTAGCCAGGGGCAACACTGCCCTTGGCACCGTCCTCTACCTCGCCTTCACCGGCATCGAGGGGCTGTTCCTTTCCCCGATTTTGCAGGCGTTCACCGGTGAAATGATCGGGATGGCATTCCTGCTGACGGGCGGTCTGTTCGTCGCCATGAGCGCTATCGGCATGACCACCAAGAGGGACCTGTCGAAGTGGGGCCCGATGCTGCTGATCGGCCTTGTCGGGCTGATCATCATCAGCCTCATCAACATGCTCCTGATCGGATCCAGTGGCCTGTTCCTCATCATCAACCTCCTGCTCCTGCCGCTGTTCCTCGCCCTCACGGTCTGGGAGACCAAGCAGATGAAGGAGCTGGCCCAAGAGGCGGCGATGCAGGGCGACCAGAAGGCCGCAACGCAGGTGGCCGTCATCGGGAGCATCGGCCTCTACCTGAACGTCCTGAACATCTTCCTCATCGTCCTCAATCTACTGGGCTTCGCGTCAAGCGACTAGGCTGACTATGAGGACAGAAGGTAGTTAGTCCGCAAGCGGTCGTCGCAGGGATGATGGCGTAGGACTTCGACTGACAACGCTGAGGGAGCGCCGGTCGTTACTTGGGCCCCAAGATCGCGAATATGACGGCGATCAGGCCGACGACCGTTGCCAGCGTGATCGGGCCGTACTTCGACAATCTCGGGTTGCTGGACGTGCTGAACTTGTCGATCACCCATGCCCCGGGCCCAAACACCACTCCGCCAATTGCGGGCCAGGGTGGGACGGCCCCTATCAGGAAGAATGCGTTTTTGACGCCGAACACGAGCCATGATGCGGTGAACAGGTCAAAGAACCTACCCACCACGTTGGGGACGGACATGACGCTTGACAGGTACAGGAAGAGATACCGCGCCATCGGCAGAAAAATCCCCCCGGTCACGTATGTGTAGAAGAAGACGAACACAACGGCCAGCAACAGCCACACCCACAGCCTTCTTGCTCTCCGTCCATGGAGGCTGAAGGTCGGCCGGACTCCATATAGCCAGTACGAGGCCGGACCGCCGACGAGGAACCCTCCAAGCGCTCCTGCTATCCCGAAGAGGACCGCCTGTCCCGGCGGAACGCGATCGAGGGCGCCGATGCCCTCAAACTCCGTATAGAGGTTGAGAATCGTCGTCGCGGCCCCGAGTCCGGCGGCCATGATTCCAATCGCAAGGCCGAACCGAATGCGCGTCCAGTCACGCTTGACAATTTCCTGTTCCGATAGTCTCAGGGCCTGAGGCGCCGCATCCGATGCCAATGCCATGCTGGACTCACTCTCTATGCGTCATGTCGGTGACCGCCGTAGCTCTGGTTGAGCGGGAATCGGTCTACTCTGCCGAAAATGATAGCACAACCACCCCTGCCGCTCACTACTGGTCACACCTCTTCTCTATGCCCCTGCCTGAGCGCCCAGCCCACTCTAGCGACCTGAATCGTATGTTGAATTGTTGGGAAGCCCGTCGGATCTGCTCTTCGTGGTTCGACAAGCTCACCATGAACGTACCGTGATTATCCCGTTCGCCCTGAGCCCGTCGAAGGGTGCTCTGAATTATGTGGCGAACTTATAATCCCGGTCACTAGTGGCATTTGAGGTTTGCGAGTTCGCGTGATACGCTCAGTCGGCATCCCGCACCGGTAAGCCTAAGGACGAATGACTCCCGACAGAACGCAATCCAACACTTCGGCGGCAGACATGCGACTCTCCATGGCTGCTGAGAACTACCTGCTTTCCATCTATCAACTGGAAGAGCTGGGGCGCCGTGTGACGCCATCTCAGCTGGCCGAGCAGCTCAAGCGGCTTCCGGAGGGAGAGGGACTGGGAACGTCCCTGCCGTCGGTCACGGGTATGCTACGGCGGCTCTCTCGCGAGCGGCTCATCGAGATGGACAAGAACAAGGAGATCGACCTGACCAAGCTAGGTCGAGAAGCGGCGGAGAGCATAGTCCGGCGGCATCGACTGGCAGAGCTCCTTGTTGTGGACGTTCTCGATGTCGATCTCTACAACGCTCACGAGGAAGCGCACCGGCTGGAGCACGCGATGTCTCCGCTGCTCGAGGAGAAGATCAGACGAAAGCTCGGAGATCCTAAGACTTCCCCGTTCGGCGATCCCATACCCGGCAGCGGGCATGCGGTCTCGAACGGCTCCGTTCTTCTGAGCACGGCCAAACAGGGACATGAATACACGGTCGATAGGATTCCCGAGGACGATCAAGCGCTACTCGAGTACCTCGTACCCTACGGATTCATCCCTGGGCGCAGGGTGAAGATCATCGAGGCAGCGCCCTATCGCGGAGTCATCAGGCTGGAGTGCGACGGCGAGGAAGTCGTGGTCGGCTACGAGGTTGCCGAGCGCATCTGGCTGCGTCTAGCAGACTAGCTACGGCATAGCGCAAAGCCTATCTCATGCACCGCTGAAGACAGCCCGGCCCGCGGTCTCCAATGGCGGAAAGCAAGACCGACATGATGCCAGAAACACACTCGCCTCTCCGCCGATTCGTTAACGGCTGGCTTGCCTTCGCCCATCTCATAGGGACCGTGCAGATGGTCGCCCTGCTCACCGTCGTGTACTGGGTGTTCATCCCGCTCATGCACGTTCCCTTCGGCCTCATCGCCGATCCGCTCCGTCTGCGCCGCTCGACAGGCAGCGGTTGGAGAGAGCGAGAGGTCCCGGGGAACGCAATGGAATACATGACCAGGCAGTGGTGAAGGGGACGCGCCCATGCGAGTCCTTGGCATCTCCTGCTACTTCCATGACGCCGCGGCGTGCCTGCTGGAAGACGGCAAGCTCGTCGCCGCCGCCGAGGAGGAGCGGTTCACCCGCATCAAACACGATCCGAGCTTCCCTACCCACGCCATCCGCTTTTGTCTCGAACAGGGCGGGCTGAAAGGCCCCGACCTTGATTACGTGGTGTTCTTCGAGAAGCCGTTCGTGAAGTTCGAGCGGCTGCTGTTGACGGCGGTGTCGGGCTTTCCAAGGACCTACATGCAGTTCGTACACGGCATGAGGTCGTGGCTCTTCGACAAGCTATGGATCAGGAGCCGCATAGAGAGTGAACTGGGCATCGACAAGCAACGCATCCTGTTCTCCGACCATCATTTGTCGCATGCCGCAAGCGCATATTTCTGCTCTCCGTTCGACAGGGCGGCAACACTGACATTCGACGGCGTGGGCGAGTGGGCAACCACCACTATCGGCATAGGCGAAGGGCACTCTCTGTCCGTCAAGCGTGAGATGCGGTTTCCCCATTCCCTGGGGCTGCTGTACAGCGCGTTTACGGCGTTTCTCGGTTTCGAGGTGAACGAAGGGGAGTACAAGGTCATGGGGATGGCCCCCTATGGGACTCCGCGGTACGCCGACCGGATATGGGAGATTGTACAGCAGCACGATGACGGCTCGGTGTGGACCGATCACCGCTACTTCTCATTCCATCACAGCACGCACCGCTCATTCACGTCGAGGTTCGAGAAGCTGTTCGGCAAGCCGCGCGATCCGAACGTCCCCTTCTTCACCGGGGACACCGGCTGGCCCTCGTACTACGGGGAGAAGCCCGGCAACCATCAAGAGCTGCTGCGGTACAACCAGCACTACGCCGACATTGCCGCGAGCATCCAGCGCGTGACGGAAGAGCTGGTGCTGAATCTGGCGGTCGAGGCCCACAGGGAGACCGGCCTGACCAAGCTGTGCATGGCGGGAGGCGTGGCCCTGAACGCGGTGGCAAACGGGCGCATTCTCAATGAGACGCCCTTCGAGGAGATATACGTCCAGCCGTCCGCGGGCGACGGGGGCGGCTCGCTGGGCGGTGCTCTCTACACCTGGCACTGCGCGCTCGGCAACAGTGAGCGATTCGTCATGGATCACGCCTACTGGGGCAGGGAGTATGGCCACGACAGCATTCGGGCGGCGGTCGAGAGGTCGGGATACCGGTGGACACAGTTCGAGGACGAGAACGCGCTGGTCGACGCGACGGTCGACCGCGTTGTTGATGGTGATGTCGTCGGATGGTTCCAGGGGCGTTTCGAGTGGGGGCCTCGCGCACTCGGCAATCGGAGCATCCTTGCCGATCCGCGACGGCCTGATATGAAGGACATCGTCAA
>JAPPDQ010000495.1 GCA_028875495.1 Chloroflexota bacterium | reverse complement strand
CTGGTTATGCAGGCCGCTAGTGCTCAGTCAACTTGATTATGACAAACCGGACAGATGCCGATTTATCCCCTCTCCCTTGATGGGAGAGGGCTAGGGTGAGGGTGATTTGTAATACCAAAACTATGTTGATTAGGTACTAGGCTGCATGGTGATTCCCGCGAGGTCCGGAATCCAATACAACATAACACCGACTGGGAGCAGACAATGACCCCCGAACAGATCGACGAGTTCCTCCGCGAGCCGCACCTCTGCGACCTCGCCACCGTGAGGCCCGACGGCTCCCCTCACGTCGCGCCCGTCTGGCACCACTACGACGGCGAGCGCCTCATCATCCTGGCCGAGGAGACCGCCGTCAAGGTTCGCAACATCCGCCATGAGCCTCGCGTCGCCGCCAGCATCGCCACCCACACCAGCCCCTACAAGGCCGCCATCGTCAACGGCGTGGCCGAGCTCTCCTACTCGAACATCTATGAGTACGTCCTGGCAATGGCGACCAACTACCTGGGCGAGGAGGAAGGGAAGGCCTACACCGAAAAGGTCGTCCCCGAAACCAACTTCGTCGTCATCACCATCACGCCCACCAAGATCATCGGTTGGAACTACGACGAATAGGACTTTTCCCGTCATTCCCGCGAAGAGCCCGCCCCGTACCACGATACGGGGGAGTCCTTTGCATAACCTCCGATGGGAGCCCCGAAATCCCTTCCCCCTCGATGGGGGAAGGTTAGAGCCTGCCCCGTACTCGATACGGGGATGGGGGTGAAATTCGCGGCCCTAAGGTAATATCTGGAGGTTACGCAAAGGTCTTCGAAGACGAGAATCTATTCCCTTTGGATATCCCTTCCGTCCCCCTGTACCATTAATGCACCCCTCCGCGGAGTCCCATCACTTGCCGTCGACAATGCCCGTCCGTCCATTCTCATGGGACGACCTTCCCCGCTGGACGAATCTCTACAACGCGGCATTCGGCCTAGCTGCCACCGAGGGCGAGTTCGACGAGCCTGAGATGCATCGCCACCTCTCCCTCCCCGGCCTCGACCCCGAAAGGAACTGCTTCATCACCCAAGAATCGGACGTAGACGCAGGCCTCGCGATCCTCTGGCCGGAACTCCCCATCCGCCGAGCAGTTCTACAGATGGGCGTTTCGGGCGTTCACTCGCCACAAGCCGTCGAACAGGCCCTCCTTGATGCAGCCATAGAGAGAGCGAGCGGTCTGCCGGTCGATCTGCTTCACACGCAGATGCCCTCCGAAGACGACGCCGGACGTCGGACACTCTGCGATGCCGGTTTCCTGCCCGTCCGCCAATACGCCACCTTGCGATGGAGCGGAGACGCCCTTCCCAAAGAGGACCTTCCTCACGACTTCGCCCTAAGACCATTTCGACCCGGCCTCGACTCACAGAGGCTCGCGGACATCCAGAACGCTGCGTTCACTGACTCGTGGGGCTTCTCACCCAACACCGTCGAGCAGATCGAGGCCAGAGTAGCCTCGAAGTCAACAACTCCCGAAGGCATCCTCTTCGTCACACGTGGCGACGACGTTGCCGCCTACAACTGGACGGTCCGTCCTGCGGGCCCCGGCGGCAAACTGGGTCGCATAGCCATGACCGGTGTCCATCCGAACTACCGAGGAATGGGCCTCAGCCGTCCCACCGTCCTCGCCGGTATGAGATGGCTGGCCTCACAGGGCGCCGAGGTCATCGAGTTGGAGATGGACTCGTCAAACCTGTCCGCCGCGAGGGTCTACCGGTCGTTGGGGTTCGAGAAGGTCGCGGATACCGTCTGGTTCGAGCTGCGATTAGGCGGCTAGCCCGCCGCTATCGCCGCCGAACGCGGCCCTAGGGTAACCGAGTCGTACACGTCGAGCGTCCTTCGGCCCACCATATCCCATCCCAGCTTCTCGGCGTGCGACCTCGCGGCCCGTCCCATGCTCTCACGTAGCATGGGATTGTGAAGCAGCACGTCGAGTCTCTGCGCGAACGGCTCAGGACACCTTCTATCGACCAGGTAGCCCGTAACCCCCGACTTGACGAAGCTGCGAGGCCCGCTCACGCGGGACGCTATGACGGGTACGCCGCACGCCATTGCTTCGAGCGCGACCAGCCCGAAGCTCTCATAGTACGAAGGCATGACGAAGACATCCGCTGCGTTGTAGTACATGCTCAATCGCTCTTGGGAGACAGCTTGAGTGAATAGGACATCGTCACCCAGACCAAGCGATCGCGATAGCTCCCGCAGCCTCTCCAATTCCGGGCTGGCGTCTTCATCTCCGCCGACGATGACGACCATGTTGTCGGAACGATCATCGAGCGACGCCATCGCTTGGAGCAGAATATCGAACCCTTTGAGCGGCTCCACTCGCCCCACCGACAGCACGATATTGCGGTCCGGCAGGCCGAGTGAGCGTCGGGCCTCCGCCTTATCCGTCGGTCGAAATAGCTCCAGGTCGACGCCCGCCGGCAGAACGCTGATCTTCGCCGGTTCCGAATTGTAAAGGCGAGAGATATCCGACCGTTCCTGCTCGGTCGAGACGACAATCGCGTTCGCGGCGGCCATGACCTCGCGCTCCGACTCTACCCGGCCCTCCGGCTCCTGCTCGCCGATACGGGCCAAGAGCTTAGTCAAGGCGGTCGTGTGGAACATGGTCACGTGCGGAACTCCCCACCTCTTCGAAAGCTCGCCCCCCGCCTTCCCGGAGAGCCAGTAGTGAGAGTGGATCAGTTCGTACGTGAGCCGATGCTCCCGACGGAACCCGTCAACGGCGTCGACGAACGTGGGCACGTGACCCGACATGGCGTCCTTGGACTCGTCGATGGGCCCGGCCTCGACGTGCACCACGCGGACGAACGGCGTTATCTCGGCGACATGCTGACCATGCGCGCGGTCGCTGCGAGTGTAGATGTCCACCCTGCAGCCGGACTTGGCGAGCTCCCGCGCAACGTGGGTGACGTACACGTTCATCCCCCCCACGTCCCGGGTGCCCAGACGCCCCGCCGGGCAGCTGTGCATCGTAATCATGGCGATGTTGCGCATGAGCAATTTATCCCGGTTACCGTCGAATCCGAATCGTGTAGATCAACCGGTCTTCCGCTCCAAGGTCGTACTTGTACCGCTCAGTGCCGCGAAGGAAGTCGAATGTCCGTTTGCCCGATTCTACGGCGTCTTTTATCGTCCATGCTTTGTTGACGAAACCGACGCTCAATTGAGAATACGCCGGATCGTACCCGCTGTTATAGAGCAAATAGGAGTCTTCATAGTCGAAATTTATGCAAGCCGCCACCCTGACCCCATCGAACTCCAGCATCGACAGCTTGAGATGTCCATGGGTGGCAGCAGTCTCCATCAGCTCGATGAAGAAACGCTCACGATCCTCAGTCATGAATTCGGCCTTCTCCGGGCTGCTCAAACGGTGAAGCCGGAAGAAATCGGGAAGGTGTCCGGGCAGCATCTCAGACGTGGAGTCGTACTGTATTACTTCTCCCGAATTGCCGAGCTTTCGTACCTTTCTGCGGAGCTCGTGGCGGTACTTCTTGCCTAGCCCGCTCACGTAGTCGTCCCAGGTATCGGGAAGGCTCTTGAAAGGCGCCTTGTCCTCTTCCTCGACCGTAATGTGCCAACCCTTGCCTTTGGCGATCTCCGTGGCGAACCGAATCGTTGGCGAGTCTTCAGGGACGGATTCCAGGCTGCAGGCGTCCCACTCCCACGAGTCGATCTCGTCGAACACGTCGGGATAGAATTCATCCTCTCCACCCTTGCGTACGAGGAAGTCCCGGTAGTCGAACAGGTCGGTGTCGCCAAGAAAGGTGACCAGACCGTCGGCCACGTTCATGGGAGCAATGCCGACAAGCGCTCCGTCACCGTTCGTTGCTGCTATTGTGCGGGTCGTCGACCTGTCGCCGAAGTGGTCTAGCCAGGTGGTCTGCCACCACGGCGTTAGGAAGACCGTGTTCGTCCAACACGAAGGCAGCAGGTCTCCCCATCCGTCCGCGATTTGCTCGACCTCGGTGACGACGACGGAAACGGGCACGTTAGTCGCTCCTCGTCATCGACTGGAACTCCTGCCGGAGATCGGAGTTTGTCTCGAACTCTCCCCTGTAGGCCGAGGTCATCATACGCGTGCCGGGTTTCTTAGCCCCGCGAAGCGACATACACAGGTGCTCGGCCCCCAGGATCACTCCGACTCCCTTCGGACGGATGCTGTCAGCGAGGGCGTCCGCGAGCTGCACGGTGAGTCTCTCCTGCATCTGCGGTCGTCGCGCCAGGATGTCGAGCGCTCGCGCAACCTTGCTCGCTCCGGCGACCCGTCCGTTTGGCAAGTATCCCACCGATGCTGTGCCGATGAATGGCAGCAGGTGATGCTCGCACATCGAGAAGAATGGCAGGTTCCCGAACGCGACGAGACCGGCGTCTGTCCCGTCAAAGGTCGTTTCCAGCGCCTCGGAGGGATCTTGGAAGAGACCGGAGAATAGCTCCCCGTACAACTCCGCTACGCGACGGGGAGTCTCAGCCAACCCCTCGCGTTGGATGTCTTCGCCAAGGGCGTCCAGGATGGATGCCACCGCCTGGCGGATCTGTTCTTGGTCGATCAAGAGGGGCGTTCGATAAGTAAGCGACAAAGGCTGCGATGCCCACGTAGCATACCACTTTTTCGAACCCGCTGTGGGGAGGCTTTGTAACCCTTTGCAACTGGCTGACCATCAAGGCGTCTCCGACCACGTTAGTCCATCTGGCTGTGACGGCGAGGGGCACGGTGCTGGCATGGCTGAGGCCGGGACGCAGCAGCACTACTTTGACAGCGGGGAGAACCTTTAGGGTGGGCGTTTTTGAGGTATTGCTTAGTTGGATAACGGGTACATGCACACGGCGGCAGTCGCCAGTAGAAGGCCGGTGACTATGACACATGCGAGTATTGCGAGTAGGATGGAACGGATCTTGCTTATGGCCTTTGATTCGATGCGGTGTTGGAGTGATTCTTGCTTTTCTAGGCGTTCCATGTTGAGGCGGTAGGCTTCGGATTGCCTCTCGTGTTGATCGGGCATGTATCCCTCTGCCATTGTTACCTCCTTTTCGAGGGTTGTCCGTTATCCTAATCCTACGTGTGAGAATATTCCACGTCATGATTTTGGGTGTGTTATACTTGCACGGGTGCGTCGCAAAGGCGCCGAGAGCAGGGAGAGTACATGGTCGAACAGTTGGAACAGGTACAGGTAGTGGATCAGGAGGCAAGGCCTCCGGTCACGATGAAATCATTGCTGGAGGCGGGTGTCCATTTCGGGCATCAGAAGCGGCGCTGGAACCCGAAGATGCGCCAGTACATATTCGCCCACCGCAACGGCATCCATATTATTGATCTTCAACAGACCCTTCACTTCCTCGAACGGGCAGCCGCCTTTGTCGAGGACATTGCCGCCCAGGGCAAGAAGATCATCTTCGTTGGAACGAAGAAGCAGGCCCAGGACACCATCAAGGGTGAGGCGGAGCGGTGCGAGGCCTTCTACATCAATACCCGCTGGCTGGGAGGGACCCTGACGAACTTCACCACCATCCAGAAGCGGATCGACTACCTCGTGGAGCTCGAGCAGCGAAAGGCAAAGGGCGAGTTGTTCTCCCTGCCGAAGAAGGAGCAGCTCAAGCTCAACGACCAGATCGAGCGGCTGAACCGCTACCTCGGAGGAATCAAGGAAATGACCGAGATTCCGGGGGCGCTCTTCGTGGTGGATGTGGGCAAAGAATCGATCTCCGTCGCCGAGGCCAAGAGGGTAGGGGTACCCGTGGTTGCGCTCGTGGACACCGACTGCGACCCGGTTGAGATCGACTATCCCATACCCGGCAACGATGACGCGATCCGCTCAATTCGGCTTGTCACATCGCACATCGCCGATGCCTATATCGAGGGCACGAACCGAAGGCTTAACGATGACGGTCAGTTCGATGCCGGCGAAGCTCTCGAGCCGATAACCGTAGGACCGGAGGCGGCGCTTGAGGGCGTACAGGACGCCGAGGAGGTGATGTCGGAGCCGCCGGAAGGCTGATGACTGAAGGGCGACTACACGACATCATTCCACATTGGATGATGAAATAGCTTTAGAAAGCTGGCCCTTCGAGGCCAGCTTTTTGCGCGACACCCTAGATAAAGAGGCCGAACTAGAAACCGAGGAGGCGACGTGGCGATCACAACGGCAGACATCAAGGCCCTGCGCGATTTGACCGGCGCAGGGATCATGGACAGCAAACGGGCGCTTGAAGAGTCCGACGGAGACATGGACAGGGCGCAGGAAGTCCTGCGCGAGAAGGGCATCGCGTCCGCGGCAAAGAAGTCCGACCGTCAGACGGACCAGGGCTTGGTCGAGTCCTACATCCACAGCGGCGGACGGATCGGCGCGATGGTCGAGGCCAACTGCGAGACTGACTTCGTCGCCAGGACGGAAGACTTCAAGACGCTTGCCCATGACATCGCAATGCAGGTCGCCGCGATGAATCCCAGGTATGTCGACGAGTCGGCGATCCCTGAGGGTGAAGAGGTGGATCCTTCGGAGGCCTGTCTCCTCCAGCAGCCGTTCATCAAGGACCCCTCGATGACCATCGATGAGTTGATTCGGGAAACCGTAGGTAAGGTCGGCGAGAATATCCGTATCCGCAGATTCTCACGCTACTCACTGGGAGAGTAAGCTTGGTCTCGGACAGCCCACGGTACAATCGAGTCCTTCTGAAGCTGAGCGGCGAGTCGTTCAAGGGCGATCAGGGCTATGGCATAGATTCGGATGCCGTCTCCTACATAGCGAGCGAGATCAAGTCCATCCACGATCTGGGTGTCGAGATCGGCGTCGTCGTCGGTGGCGGAAACATCTGGCGGGGGGCCGAGGCCGAAACGCAGGGCATGGACCGCCCGATGGCCGACAACGCCGGAATGCTCGCTACGCTGATTAATGCGCTCGCCCTGCAGGACGCGCTCGAACGCGTCTATGAGATCGACACGCGCACCCAGTCGGCCATCAACGTTCAGGAGGTCGCCGAGCCGTTCATTCGTCGGCGAGCAATCAGGCACCTCGAAAAGGAGCGCGTCGTCATCTTCGCAGCCGGTACCGGCAATCCGTACATGACGACCGACTCCGCCGCAGCCCTTCGCGCAGTCGAGATCAACGCCTCGATTCTGCTCATGGCGAAGCATGAAGTCGACGGCGTCTATTCCGCCGATCCACGAGTGCATCCCGACGCCACGAAGTTCGACTCCCTGACGTATCAGGACGCGCTCGAACGACGATTGCAGGTCATGGACTCTACCGCCCTCACCTTATGCATGGAAAACGACGTTCCCATCCTCGTATTCGACATCTTCGACGAGGGCAGCCTGCGCCGCATCGTGCGGCACGAAACGGTCGGCTCCCTCGTTCGCTCATCCGCCTGAGTGCGGTTGCTGACGGCGTCCGTACCCTTTGCTACAATATCCCCCTAGTCGTCACCGACCACCCGCCGCGCGGGGTGGAGACAGGAGGTTGTACGCCATGCCCGATGTCGAGGAAGTCCTGCTGGAAATCGACGAGAGGATGGACCGGTCGGTGGAGGCGCTGGTGCGGGACCTGAATACGATCCGCACGGGCCGCGCGAGTCCTTCCCTCGTGGATACCCTTATGGTCGACTACTACGGCGCGCCTACGCCTTTGAACCAGATTTCATCCATTTCGGTCCCCGAGGCGCGGTTGCTCATGATTCAACCCTGGGACAAGCAGTCCATAGGCAACATCGAGAAAAGCATCCTCACCTCTGACCTCGGTCTCATGCCCAATAGCGATGGTACCGTCATTCGCCTGAGCATCCCTCCTCTCACCGAGGAGAGACGCCGGGACTTGGTGCGACTGGTCGGCAGGCGAGTGGAAGAAGGCAACGTCGCCGTCCGCAACATCCGTCGAGACGGGATGGAGACCCTGCGTTCCATGGAAAAGGGCAAGGAAATCTCGCGGGACGAAATGCACCGTTCCCAGGACGACCTCCAGCAGATCACTGACAGCCACATCGAGAAGATGCAGGCGCTGGCAAAGCAGAAGGAAGCCGAGGTAATGGAGGTCTAGTGAGCTTGGCTTCCAACGCTGAGCGCATGGGAGAGGGCCACGAAGGTCCCTCCGTGTCTGCAGTGCCCACCCACGTCGCGATCATTATGGACGGCAACGGGCGATGGGCGGCGGAGCGAGGACTCTCCCGGACGGACGGACACCGCGCCGGCACCGAGAACATACGACGGATTCTGCAGTCGTTCGCCGCTCACGGCGTCCGGTACCTGACGCTCTTCGCGTTTTCGACCGAGAACTGGGAGCGCCCGACCCAAGAGGTTAACGCGCTCATCGAGATCCTCCAGGAAATGATCCGCGCGGAGACTCATCAACTCCATGAGGAAGGCGTGCGACTTCTGCACATCGGTCGTCTCGACCGTCTGCCGGGCGGTGTTCAGGAAGGGATCGCCGACGCAATTGAGTTGACCAGGGACAATGCCGGAATCACGGTCGCTCT
>JAPPDQ010000391.1:4250-8504 GCA_028875495.1 Chloroflexota bacterium | reverse complement strand
GTCGTGGACGAACCTCAAGAACCTCGGCGAGATCAAGGACGGCGTGCGAAGCCTTCAGAAGCTGGTGAAGGTGTAGGGGCGCGTACCCTCACCCCAGCCCTCTCCCGCGAACGGGAGAGGGGGGTTGGTTGTTTTCCGCTATTCCTCTTCCTCGTCGAGGTCGGGCATGAGCACGAACTCGGGGTATGACTCCATGCCGAGCTCTCCGGCGTCCTGGCCGAGGCGCTCGACCTGGTGGGTCACGCGGGCGCTGATGGTCATGTCGATGAGCTTCCACAGCGCGAACGAGACGGCGAACACGAATACGCCTATCGCGAGGATTCCTATGAGCTGGACGTGGAACTGTGCGCCGCCCGCGACGCCGATGGACGCCGCCAGGGTGCCCCAGACGCCTGCGAAGAGGTGGGCAGGGACGGCTCCGACCACGTCGTCGAGCTTGATCCGCTCCAGGAGCTTGAGTCCTGCCGTGCAGATGACTGCTCCGATCGCGCCGATGATGACCGCCCAGTAGTGGTCGGTGAAGTCGGGGGCGGCGGTGATGGAGACGAGGCCCGCTATCGCGCCGTTCAGGCCTGCAAAGAGGTCGGTGCGCCCGAGGATGGGCCGTGAGACGGCCAGCGCGGTTATGACGCCCGCGGCGGCGGCCAGGTTGGTGTTGACGAGCACGATGCTCATCGACACGGCGTCGGCGGCGCTGCCGAGGGCGAGTTGGGAGCCGCCGTTGAAGCCGAACCACCCGAACCACAGGATGAACACGCCGAGCGTGACGACCAGGATGTTCGACGGCGGCGTGGCGCGGACCGACCCGTCCTTGCGGAACTTGCCGAGTCGGGGGCCGACGACGATCATTCCGGCGAGGGCGGCCCAGCCTCCGGTGCTGTGGACTATGGTCGAGCCTGCGAAGTCGACGAAGCCCATTTCGGCCAGCCAGCCGCCGCCCCAGGTCCACGCGCCGACGACGGGGTAGATGATCCCCGTGAGGACGAGGGTGAAGAGGAAGAACGACCACATCTTCACGCGTTCGGCGAGGGCGCCGGAGACGATGGACGCCGCCGTGGCGACGAACACCATCTGGAAGAACCAGTCCGACATCACGGAGTAGCTGCCCTCTTCCAGCACCTTGGCCGCGGCGGCCGCGACCTCGGCGTCACCTGCGTCGAGGAGGGCGACCTCGGCGGAGGACGGCAGGTACATGAAGCCGGGGGTGCCGATGAAGCCGCCGATGATGTCGCCGTACATGAGGTTGTAGCCGATGAAGAAGTAGGCGAGGCCCGCTATGGAGTAGAGGCCGATGTTCTTCAGGCAGATCATGGAGGCGTTCTTGGTGCGGACGGAGCCGGACTCCAGCATGGTGAACCCGGCGCACATCCACATGACGAGCGCGCCCCAGATGAGGAACGAGAACGTGTTGAAGACGAAGGCGGTCTCCTCCTCGACGCCCGCGGCGTAGGCCACGGACGGGCGGACAAGGAAGAGGACGAGGGTGGCAAGGCCGGTTGCCGCGATGATGGCGGCGGGGCGGCGGTGTGAAAGGATTTCGGTAAGCGTCGTCAACGGGGTGCCTCCTTATGTCTAAGGTTCGGGAGGATGCTACCACGTTGGGACAGAAAGTAGAAAGAGGGAAGAGGAGAGAACCCTTCGACCCCTCGACAGGCTCAGGGTGAGCGGCGGAGGGGGATGGGTTCCCGCTTTCGCGGGAATGACGGGTGGGGGTGGGAGAGGGGGAGGGAAAAAGAGGGAATTTGTGGCGTGGTGTGGCATTTTGTGGCATTTCCGACGGGGGTGGGGAAAGGAGGAGCGCCGCCGGGGTTGCCGGCGGCGCCTGGTTGATTGCTTGTCATCCGTGAGGGCCGGGGTTGCCGACCCTCACGGTCTGTGTTCGGTTACGGGCAGGCTTCCAGACCGGCGGCGTCGGCGTCTGAGGCGGCGTCGAAGATCGCTGCCGGTATGCAGCCGGTGAGCATGTTGCCGCTCAGCCGCAGGCCTCGGCCCGCCGTCAGGCTGACGAGGTTGCCCAGCTCGGACGGTACGTCACCGCTCAGCATGTTGTGGGACAGGTACAGGAGTCGCAGCGTGTCGTCCGCAGCGGTCATGATGCTGCCCAACTCTGCCGGGATCATGCCCGTCAGCATGTTGCTGTTCAGCCACAGAGCCTTCAGGTTGGTCGCGTCGCCCAACTCTGCCGGGATCTCACCCGTCAGCATGTTGTTGCTAAGCGTCAGGTACCGAAGCCTACCGATTTGGCCAAGCTCGCCCGGTATCTCACCCGTCAGAGCGTTGCGATCCAAGCGGATCTGGCGCAGCGTGGCCGCATTGCCCAACTCAGCCGGGATCTCACCCGACAGGTCGTTGTCATACAGCCACAGGTAGTCGAGCATGTCCATGTCACCCAGCGTCGCCGGGATCTCGCCCGAAAGCATGTTGCCCTTCAGGATCAGCCACTCAAGGTTGTCGAGGTCGCTCAGGTCCGGGATGCCACCCGTCAGGTCGTTGTCGCGCA
Organism: Chloroflexota bacterium; assembly: GCA_028875495.1. Classification (GTDB taxonomy): domain Bacteria; phylum Chloroflexota; class Dehalococcoidia; order Lucifugimonadales; family VXLM01; genus VXLM01. The sequence goes on along the minus strand of JAPPDQ010000391.1, from coordinate 6,004 downwards.
GCGTCAGCCTCTCCAGGGCGTCCAAGCCGTTGAAGCCAGCGGGGATCTGACCCGCCAGGCCGCGGTCGGCCAGGTGGATGCGGTACACGCGGCCAGTGCCGCTCGCCACACCGTCCCAGTCGCCTATCGGCGTGTCCAGGCTCCAGTTCAGCTCCGTGCCGTCGCCTTCCAGCTCGTCCTTCGCGTCCAGCAGGATCTGGCAGTCGTTCGCCAGACCCACACTGGCGTCAGCGTCGAGCGCTTCGCCGGCCACGCAAGGATGATCCGGCTCACTCGGGCCGCCGCCGGCCAGAGCGATGATTGCGACATCCGGACCGTCCGTGACCGTGATCTTCACCATGATGCTGTCGGAGGCGCCGGACGGGTCGGTCGCAGTCAGCGTCACCATGTAGTACTTGGCGTCCTCGGGCAGAGCCTCGTAGTCCAGCTCCACCGCCGTGCTGATCTGTCCGTCGTTGTCCACGCTGAAGTTGTCCGTGTCGTCAACCGTGTATATCAGCAGGTCCTTGTCGTCCGCGACCACCGGCTCACCGACCTTGCCCTTCGTGTTCTCAGGAACCGACCGCTCGGCCACTTCCTGGTCACCAGGCATATTCGGGTCGTTGTCCTTCGGGAACTCAGGAGCCGCGTTCGCAGGATCGTCCTTCTGCACCGGGCGATCCGATACCTTGTGAGCCATGTCAACGTCCTGGATCCCATCCGTAGTCGTATCTGCATCCGTCACGATGTTGTCCGAGTAGGTCGCCGTCGCGCGCAGACAGTACCCGACTTCCGCAGTGGGACTGTCGGCATCGCCGTCGTCGTCATGGTCGAAGGTGTACGACGGCGGCGTGTAGATGGGCGAATTGGCACCGCTGATTACCGCCCAAGCGGCAGTTCCAGTAGCTGCAGTACCATTACCGTCCAAGCCAGCGGCCGTAAGACAGTCGTCCAGTGCAGTGTCAGCAGTATCGGCGGGATCCCCGTCAATAGCGGGAGACCTGTACCACGTCCAACTCAGGCCGGTGACTCCGCCGTCAGGGTCGCTGTGCGTGGCAAGTACCGACTTGCCCTCCTGAGGCTCCCGCACGTGCGGGAACTTCACTTCGCCGGGGTCTTCTTGGTCCACTACCTTGATCGTCACGCCCAGCGTGGCGTAGCGGGTCCGATCCACATCGTCAATAGTACGGTCAATCGGATCAGAGGTATCGGTTCCGCCCGATGTAGCCACGATGGTTATCGAGTACGAATTCTGACCCTCGAAGTTCGCACCATCTGCGCCAAGTAGGTCGTCGCCCGACATGAACGTCAGCACGCCGTCACTCTCACCGATGGTGAAGTGCTTCGCGTCAGCACCCTCCACGCTGTACCTGATTGCAGCGTTTGCGTCGAGGTTGGTGTCATCATCTTCGTCCGTCGCCGTGTAGGCAGTAGGATTGACATTAGTGCCGTCATCGGCTGCGGTCTCAGCGCGGTCGGCCTCATTCTGGCGCAGGGCCAACTGCTCAGGAGCCGTGTCAGTAACCGTCTCGTTCTCGTCGATGTAGAGGGTTACATTCGCATCGGCCTCGGCAGCTTCCAGCCACTTCGCCGGCTCGTTCGCGTCCGTGATCGTCACGGTCACCGTCGCCATGCCACTCGCACCGGACGGGTCCGTAGCAGTAATCTCGACCACGTAGTCGTTGGTGCCGTCGGCAGTTCGATCATCGTCGGCGGTCGCAGTCCGAGCCGTACCGCCGGTCTTGCACGCGGCAGCTACGTTCTCCAAGTCCCGC
>JAPPDQ010000391.1:0-4240 GCA_028875495.1 Chloroflexota bacterium | reverse complement strand
GGTCTCGTCGGTCGCGTAGCCGTCAGCGCCAAGGCCACCGGTAATCGTGTACAGTCGCGGGTCGCCGTCGTCGTCCTTCGCCGTTAGCGGGTCGCCGATGTCGCCCTTCGAGTTCTCGCCGAACTCGAGCTCTATCTGCACCCCGGCCTCGTCCTCATCATCATCATGAGCGGAGAAGGTCGGAGCGGTGTTCGCCAAGGTCTCGCCCACCACAGGACCTATCACGCCAGAAGCCGTCTGCGCGCCAAAGCTGTCAGTGTACGAAACGGTAGCTTGCAGCCAACTGCCAATGTCGTCCCCGGTCGGATCGCGGTCCGCCGACGTCGCGCCGGTTATCTCCGTCCAAGGACCGTCAGCGCTCTCGCCGCGCGACCACTGCCACGCGGGATCCTTGGGCTTGTCATCGTCCTTGTAAGAGGCCTCCAGCGGCCTCGTTGCCTGCGCCTGGAGCTGGTCGAAACTCACGCTTCCAGACTCGTTCACGTTCATGACTTCCACCTCAATGGCGTGTTTGCCGCCAGAGGCAACTATCGTAACCTGGTACTTGTTGTCGCCCGCGCCCTGGGCCCCGGAGGTGTCTCCATCTTCGTCCATGTCCGTGGGACTCTCGAAGTTGGGCGAGTCCTTGAAGGTCAACTCACCGTCGTCGGATATCTCGAAGGCGGCCTTGTCGACTCCGTCCAAACTCCAGGCGATGTCGCCCGCGTCCGCGTCCTCGTCCATCGCGGTGAACATCGCTACCGCGGCGTCGCCGTTCTCATCGTAGGAGAACTCCTCGTCCCCGGTGATGACCGCGTTGTCCGGTCCGTCCGTCACCGTGATCTTCACCATGATCGTGTCAGTCGCGCCAGACGGGTCGGTAGCCGTCAGCATGATCATGTGGTACTTGGCGTCTTCCGGCAGGGACTCGTAGTCCAGCTCCATCGCCGTGCTGATCTGACCGTCGTTGCCCACGCTGAAGTAGTCCGAGTCGTCCGCGTATATCAGCAGGTCTTTGTCGTCCGCGACCACCGGCTCGCCGACCTTCACGCCCTTCATGTTCTCTGCCACCGAACGCTCGGCCACTGCCTGCTTCCCAGGCGTGTTCGGGTCGTTATCGTCAGGGAACTTCGGAGCGGCGTTCGCGGGATCGTCCATCTGCACCGGACGATCCGATACCTTGTGGGCCATGTCCATGACGCCGGCGGCGTTCGCGATATCGTCCGTGTAGGTCGCCGTCGCGCGCAGACAGTACCCGACATTCGGAGTGCCAGTACCGTCGGCGTCGGTGGCGACGTCGTGGTTGAAGGTGTCCGAGTCCGGCGTGTAGATGGGCGAACTGGCGCCGCTGATTCTCGCCCAGTTAGAGTCACCACCAGGAGTGGCGTCGGCAGCAATGCAGTCGTCCAGCGAAGTGTCAGTGTCGGTGGTATCCCCGTCAACAGCGGGAGACCTGTACCATGACCAACTCAGGCCAGTGACTCCGCCGTCAGGGTCGCTGTGCGTGGCAAGTACCGACTTGCCCTCCTGAGGCTCCCTCACATTCGGGAACTTCACCGTGCCGTCGTCCTCCTGGTCCACTACCTTGATCGTCACCGGCAAGGTGGTATAGCGGGTCCGATCCGTACCGTCAACAGTACGGACGGGGCCGTCAGCGTCTGTAGTAGTTCCGCCGGATGTGGCCACGATGGTTATCGAGTACGAATTCTGACCCTCGAAGTTCGCCCCATCCGCGCCAAGTAGGTCATCGCCCGTGGCGAACCCTAGCACACCATCAGTCGCACCGATGGCGAAGTGCTTCGCGTCAGCGCCCTCTACGCTGTACCTGATGTTGGCGTCGGTGTCGAGGGTGTCAGCATCTTCGTCCGTCGCCGTGTAGGCAACAACAGCGGTATTACTGTCGCCAGTATCCGCGGTCTCATCGGCGTCGTTCTCATTCTGGCGCAGGGCCAACTGCTCAGGAGCCGTGCCATCAGTCGTCTCGTTCTCGTCGATGTAAAGCGTCACATTCGCATCGGCCTTGGCACCCTCTGCAAACTCCGCCGCTTCGTTCGCGTCCGTGATCGACACGGTCACCGTCGCCATGCCACTCGCGCCGGACGGGTCCGTAGCAGAAATTACGACCACGTAATCGTTGGTGCCGTCCGCATCCCGAGCGTCGTCGTCGGTCGCAGTTCGAGGCGTACCGCCGGTCTTGCACGCGGCGGTTGGATTCTCGAAGTCCCGCTCGGCGCTCAGGCTCAGCTGGCCCGATGTCTCGCCGATCCCGAAGCAGTCCTTGTCAAGACCGCCCGTAATGGAGTACAGCCGCGGGTCGCCGTCGTCGTCCTTCGCCGTCAGCGGGCCCCCGATGCTGCCCTTCGAGTTCTCGCCGAACTCGAGCTCTATCTGCACCCCGGTCACGTCATCATCATCATCCAGACCGGCGAAGGAGGGAGCGGTGTTCGCCAAGGTCTCCTCAACCACAGGGCCTATAACGCCGGAAGCCGTCTGCGCGCCGAATGAGTCCGTGTAGGAGACAGTCGCTTGCAGCCAGTTTCCAACGTCATCGCTGTCCGGCTCGCGATCCGCCGACGTCGCGCCGGTTATGTCCGTGAACGGACCCTCAGCGCTGTCGCCGCGAGCCCACTGCCACGTGGGATCTTTGGGCTTGTCATCATCATCGTAGTCGGCAACCAGGTCTCTGGTCTCCTGGGCCTGCAACTGGTTAAAGGACACGCTGCCAGGCTCGTTGATGTTCATGACTTCCACTTCAACGGCCTGTTTGCCGCCAGACGCAACTACCGTAATCTGGTATTTGTTGTCGCCTGCGCCCTGGTCGCCGGAGGTGTCCCCATCTTCGTCCCTGTCCGTAGGACTCTCGAAGTTGGGCGAGTCCTTGAAGGTGAGCACGCCGCCCTCAATCTCGAAGTCGTCTTTGTCGACTCCCTCCAAACTCCAAGCGATGTCGTCCGCGTCCGCGTCAGGATCCGCCGCGCTGAACGTCGCTACCGGATCCGTGCCGTTCTCATCGTAGGAGAACTCCAGATGGCCGGCTCCGGACGCCGCGGGCGCGATGAGCATCAAGGTCGCCAATATGGCGGCGATGATGCCAAAGCGGGTCAATACTGCGTAGGATGATCTGTTCTTCATGCGTGCCCTCTCTTTGCCTAGAACTTCTCTAAACATGGATGTCCGAACAATACCATCGGGTAGAACCAGTGTCAAGTAGGTGTACTTGGTCGTTGGTCCCATTCCCGAACGGTGTTTGCCGAAGGGCAGTATAGCACAGCGATGTAGGGTTTGCGTAGGGGTTTTTGCGCTTAATTTTGGAAAGGGGGGAAGAAGGGGGGATTCACCGCAGAGGGCGCGGAGATCGCAGAGAGGAGAGGGGGGAAAGGAGAAAGAGGAAAGAAGTGCAAAGAGGGATTCACCGCAGGGGGCGCGGGGATCGCAGAGAGGAGGAGGGGGAGAAAGGAGAAGGAGGAAGAAAGTAGAAAGAGGAAAGAACCGTTCGACCCTTCGACAAGCTTCCAATGCCAATTCGTTTCGACCACACCCCCAAATCCCCTTCCTCTTCCTTCCTCTTTCTCCTTTCTCCTCTCCCCCTTTGCCTAACGAGAACCCATGTCCTACACTTTCCTTAATGGACACAAATCCTCAGGCGTCGACCGCCCGGCACACGGAGCGCCATGAGACACTTTGAGAAAAAGGAGGCCGTTTTTTTGAGGAGGAAAAAATTCTCAAACCGTCTCATTCCGTGATCATACGCGAGCTCCCCCCCATGCCCACCACGCCCAGAGCCATGAGACACTTTGAGAAAGACGAGCGCCGTTTTTTCGAGGAGGGAAAATTCTCAAACCGTCTCACTCCGCGATCATGCGCGAGCTCCGCCCCATGCCCACCACGCCCAGAGCCATGAGACACTTTGAGAACGCCACAAAAAGCAGTCGGAGGATTCTCAAACCCTCTCACTCCGGCCGAAAGCGGAGGGGAGATCGGAAGATTCATCGCAGAGGACGCGGAGGGGATGCTACTTAAAGGAAAGGGGGAGGGTTAGGCCCTTCGACCCTTCGACAGGCTCAGGGCGAACGGGATGTTGAAATTCGTTTGTGCTCACCATCCCAAACCGTTCGTGCTGAGCTTGTCGAAGTACGAATCATCCTTGGCCCCTTCGACAAGCTCAGGGTGAACGGGGGGTGTTGACGCTCAGGGCGAACGGGGGGTGTTGCGGGAAGAGCGGGACAGTGCGATCAGTTTATCCCAATCACGTCTTATGTGT
>JAPPDQ010000186.1 GCA_028875495.1 Chloroflexota bacterium | reverse complement strand
CCGCCGCAGGCCGGGGATGTACATCGGCGGGACGGACCAGCGAGGTCTGCACCAGCTCATCTACGAGCCGGTGGACAATGCCGTAGACGAGTTCATGGGCGGGCACTGTACGCAGGTCAGCATCACCATCGACGACGAGGGCGTCGTGACGGTCGAGGACGACGGGCGTGGCATCCCGGTCGACACGCACCAGACGACACAGGTCTCCGCCGTCGAGACGGTCATGACGACCCTCCACGCCGGCGGCAAGTTCGGCGGGAAGGCGTACTCGGTATCCGCTGGGCTGCACGGCGTCGGCGTCTCGGCGGTGAACGCGCTCGCAGAGTGGCTGACGGTGGACGTGTTCCTAAGCGGGCGGCACTATCACCAGGATTTCGCGCGGGGCGTGGCGCAGACGGGCCTCACTTCCGAGCCTCTCCCGGCGGACGACATCAAGAAGACCGGTACGGTCATCACTTTCAAGCCGGACGCGGAGATATTCGAAGAGATCATCTACGACTTCAACACCCTGGCCCAGCGGTTCAAGGAGATCGCCTACCTGAACAAGGGATTCAGGGTCATCTTCCGCAGTATGTGGGAGAGCGAGCAGACCGAAGAAGGCGTGAGCATGAAGGAGGTGTCCTACTACTTCGAGGGTGGGATCGCCGAGTTCGTGGACTCGCTGAACAAGGCAAGGACACCACTGCACAAAGATCCGGTATACATCGAGAACAAGGTTGAGACGACCATCGTCGAGGCTGCACTCCAGTGGAACGACGGGTTCTCGGAGTCGGTGTTCGCGTTCGCGAACACGATCAACAACATCGACGGCGGGTCGCACCTGACGGGGCTTCGGGCTGCCGTCACGCGAGTCCTGAACGACTACGGTCGCAAGCAGAAGATCATCAAGGACGGCGAGGCGAACCTTTCGGGCGAAGACACGCGAGAGGGTCTTGCCGCCGTCGTGAGCGTGAAGGTGCCTGAGCCTCAGTTCGAGGGGCAGACCAAGCGAAAGCTGAACAACCCGGAGGTGCGCGCGCACGTCGAGACGGTCGTGGCCGACGCGCTCCTGTTCTATTTGGAGAATCACCCGCAGGACGCCAAGCGGGTCATCGACAAGTGCCTGCTTTCCCAGCGAGCGCGGGAAGCGGCGCGGAAGGCGCGCGAACTCATCACGCGCAAGAACGCGATGGACGGCGGGTCACTCCCCGGCAAGCTGGCCGACTGCTCGGACAAGAACCCGGAGAACTGCGAGCTCTACATCGTGGAGGGGGACTCCGCGGGCGGGACGGCGAAGATGGGCCGGGACAGGATGTATCAGGCGATCCTTCCGCTGAGGGGCAAGATCCTCAACGTGGAGAAGGCGCGTGAGGACAAGATGCTCAACCACGAGGAGATCAAGGCCCTCATCATCGCCATCGGAGCGGGACTGGGAGAGGACTTCGACGTCGCGAAGCTACGGTATCACCGCATCATCATCATGACGGACGCGGACGACGACGGAGCGCACATTCGCACGCTGCTGCTGACGTTCTTCTATCGACACATGCACCCGCTCGTCACGCATGGGAACCTGTACATCGCACAACCGCCCCTGTTCAAAGTCAGCGGGGCCAGGGCGTCGCGCTGGGCGTATAGCGAACAAGAGCGGGACCGGTACGTCAAGGAACTCTCGCGGAACGGGTCAACCAAGACGAGGATCAACATCCAGCGGTACAAGGGTCTCGGCGAGATGAGCGCCAACCAGCTTTGGGAGACCACGATGGACCCGGAGAAGCGCACGCTGCTGAAGGTGGAAGAGCACGGGGGCGCGGAGGCCGACGAGCTGTTCTCGATTCTCATGGGCGATGCCGTCGCGCCGCGCCGCGAGTTCATCGAAGAGCACGCATTGGACGTCGAGATCGACGCGTAAAGGGTTGACTTAGTCCGAACGGTCTAACGAGGAATACCAAGAGGCTCCTTAACGCGACGGCGTATCATGTGTGGTAGGCCTTGAGATGCGTGAAGGGTCGTCTATAAACCCGCAAAACTATAACGAAAGGGAATTGTCCCTTTGTCGTTGAGGAAGGGAGGAATACTAGAGCAGGCTAACTCTAACGTGGATTAGCAGTTCGCCGCATGTATTGGACAACCTTGCCATATTCACGACCTTCCAGTTCGGCGGGGCTGGCATGTTCAATGTCCTCGAGCTGGCCGACCTTACTGGTCCATCGACCGGTAGGAAGCTGACGAGTCATGTGCACCACGTAACCGGAGGGTGACTCGTAGATTGCAACCTTCTCAAAGCCTTCCTCGAGAGAACCGTCGGCACATCCGTCATAGCCCAGTGTGCCAAACGCAGCCACGTATGCTGCGAGTCGATAGTCCATAGGAATTTCCGGCGGCCAATAGCTGTCAAGGTCCGGCGACCACCAGCGATGGTCTTCCCCAGCGGCCCAAGCGATGCAGTTGTAATGTGGTTCTTGTGGGCTTGTTACGGTGAAGTCGCTGAGTGCAGGAAACAGTTCACGCAGTCGATTAGTCAAACTCAGTTCTATGGAATCCCGTGTCAGATATAGAAGTTACGCCTGCCCCAATCGAGCCAAGCGGACGTCATGGCGTCAACATCTCCCCGGTCATCAGGACGCACGGGGGACTCCCCTGCAATTGACCTGAGAGCCCAGAACCACTGTGATGGCGATTCTTCCAAATCGCGCAAGATGAATGGAATAGCATCCTTACCCATTCCAATGATCTCCTGGTACGCACGGTGCTCAGCAATCGTGACTGAAGAAGAAAGATGGGCCGTCTCTTGCTTCCACTCAGCAGCCAACCGTTGGAAGTCAGCCTCGATATCCGTCGTAGTACCAACAGAATCGCTTGAAATAGGAGACATGACCGTGACTCCAGAGTTTCAATAATAGGAAGATACTCGCTTACCTCTACTTTGAAGTTGTGAAGGTTAGTTGTCAAGCTCATTGAGAAATTTGGCGTCACGTGACCAGACGAAAACATATATCGGAGCTCAATACAGTTCCAAAACCTCCACTTTAGGTAGAATGCCACAAACCAACGTGCTCTGCCCACCATTCACATAAATCTTCCATAGGGAGTAACTCACATGCAGAATTATCAAGTTCGTAACTGGGGGGCCGCCGCGCTTCTGGTTGGCGTTTTCGTGCTCGTGTTGTTCGGGTGCTCGCGAGAGGATGAGGCTGAGGGGGTGACGGCCGTGCCGCCTACGGCGACGGCAGTGCCACCGACAGCGACGGTCGTACCGCCTACCGCCACAGTCGTGCCGCCTACAGCGACGGTCGTGCCGGCCACGGGGAACGAGGATGAGGAAGAGGAGGCGACGGTCCGGCAGCTGTTGAGCAACGCCGATTTGTTCGAGTACAAGATAGGGAAGGCGGGCGGCGCTCTGACTTTTGCGACTATAAGCGACCCTCTTACCTTCAACTTGGCGATTGCGAACGACGCGTCGTCGGGGGGCGTTCTGGGGTACCTGTTTGAGGGTCTGACGGAGGTATCGTGGCTGACGGACGAGGTGGAGCCGGCGCTGGCTGAGTCGTGGACGCACTCTGACGACGGGCTGACGTGGACGTTCAATATTCGGAGGGACGTGAAGTGGCACGACGGGCAGCCGTTCACGGCCCACGACGTGGAATTCACGTTCAACAAGATCATCTACAACGATGAGATTCCGGCGAGCAGCCGTCCGGCGTTCACGTTCCGGTACTTGGAGGACGGCGAGTGGACGCAGGGGATTATGACCGTCACGGCGCTGGACGACTACACGGTGTTGTGCGAGCTGCCGGTATCGTTCGCGCCGTTCCTGCGCTCGATGGGCACGGCGATCTATCCGAAGCACATCCTCGAACCGTACGTGGACGAGGGCACCTTTGCCGAAACATGGGACATCTCGACCGATCCGGCGGAGATCATCGGAACGGGACCATTCACTATCGGGCTGTATGCGCCTGCGGAGCGGGTGGTGATGAAGCGAAACCCGAACTACTGGCTCAAGGACGACGAGGGGAACGCACTGCCCTATTTGGACGAGGTCATCCACATCATAGTGCCCGACCTGGAGACGGAGCTGATCAAGTTCCGAGCGGGGGAGACGGACGTTCACGGCGTGCTGGGCGAGGAGTACGCGACGCTGGAGCCGCTGCAGGAGGAAGAGAACTTCACCATCCATAAGCGCGGCCCCAATTTCGGGACGACATTCCTGGTCTTCAACATGAACGCAGGATCGGACACGGAGACGGGCGAGCCGTACGTTGACGCTGTGAAGCTGCACTGGTTCAGCAACAAGCAGTTTAGACAGGCCGCGGCACACAGCATGGACAAAGACATGATTATCGAGGACGTCCAGCACGGTCTGGGCTATCCGCAGTGGTCGTCCATCAGCCCATCGGCAGGAGACTTCCACAACCCGGACGTCCGCAAGTATCCGTACGACATCGAAACGGCCAATCAGATCCTGGACGGCCTCGGCTGGAAGGATACGGACGGGGACGGGATACGCGAGGATGATAAGGGCAACAAGATCGAGTTCTCGCTGGTGACGAATACGGGCAACAGCGTGCGCGACAGGGCCTCTCAGATCATTCAGGAGGGGCTCACGAAGATAGGGATCCAGGCGAATTACGAGGCAATCGAGTTCGGGGACCTCGTGGGGCAACTGACGGCGACCTATGACTGGGAGGCCGTGGTTATCGGCTTGACCGGCGGGACGGAGCCGCACGGCGGGATCAATATCTGGCACAGCAGTGAGTCGCTGCACCTGTGGAACCCGAACCAGGAGGAGCCGGCGACGGACTGGGAGGCCGAGATCGACAACCTGTACATCATCGGGAGCCAGGAACTCGACCGGGCCAAGCGCGTTGAGCACTATCACCGCACCCAGGCAATCGCCGCAGAGAATTTGCCGCTCATCTACACGACGCTTTCCGAACGGCTCAGCGCAGTCAGAAATATCTTCGGCAACACGACGCCGACGCTGTACGGGATCTGGGACACCCGGTACTTGTATCGGACGGATAGGTAGGACCCTCTCCGTATCTCTCCCCTGTTCGACGGGGGAGAGATTGTTGAATCCTGAACGACTTGCTCACCCTTCCTGCGTACAACTGCGCTAGGGTCGTGTTCCATGTACGGATGGATGCGGCGGCAGGTATCGCGTGGTACTCTGAAAAGGTGACTCCCCAGTTGGCCGAAGGAAGGTGAAACCATGCGTCAAGTAGTTCTCCATCCGGGTGAAGACGGCTATTGGGTTGCCGAATGCCCCAGCCTGCCAGGGTGCATCAGTCAGGGCGAGACCAAGGAGATGGCCATCGCCAATATCAGAGAGGCGATCAAAGAGTATATCGCCGTCCTCAAGGACGATGGTCTTCCGGTTCCAGAGGAAGAATTCGAAACACTTCTCGTAGCCGTATGAGCGGACTGCCGAGTATATCGGGACGAGATTGCGTTAAGGCTCTCGCGAGAACGGGATTTTATACCAGACGACAGCGCGGCAGACACATCATACTGCGCCGAGACGACCCATTCGCTCAACTGGTCGTTCCGAACCACAAAGAACTCGACCGGGGCACGTTGCGCGCCATTATCAGGCAAGCAGGGCTGAGTGTCGAGCAGTTCGTTGAGTTGCTGTGAATCTTGAACTGAGGCGGCAGTGGGCATATATCTGTGCGACGGGGAGACCGAACATCGCAGCTTCCCATGCACGGCGGGCGCAAGGAACTAATGGTTCAACATCATAGTATTGATGAGTAACAGGACTGTGACCTGGTACGGGCGGGTTTGAAACCCGCCCTGTCGGTGTAAGACTACCCATCATTTCAATGATGTTGGAGCTAGTCTATCCGTCATACTTCACCACGAACGTCAGGTAATCAGTACACCACCCCCGCTCATCCTCCAAGCAAGGCCCTAGGAGTACCACCCAGGGCTCACTAACCACCCCCGTACCACCCTCAGCAACCACGACGATTGTGACCTCCGCATTTTCCACACCCGCTACCTTACCCATGTTCTCTCGCACCCACGAAGGCCCCTCCGTCCAACCAGGAACCGCAACCCCTAGAACCCCTTCCACAACCGACGAGAACTCACGCAAGCCCACCTCACTAGGCTCTCCCCCACCCGTATAGAGCTTCACCCTAACCTCGTAAATCGTATCGATCCGTTCCCCACTATTCGCCCGCCCCTCCAACTCAACATAAACCGACCTAACCCTCCGCCCCGCTGATTCATAAATCGACTCGCCCGACGCCCTCCAATACGACACATCAGACAGATCCCCGTAATCAACAAATCGTATAGACGTGAAATCCAGCCCTGGCAAGGCATCAGCGAAGTCCTCAACCGTCGCATCGAAGCACGGATATGGTTCATCACACAGCGGACGCTCGCCCTCGACCGCTGTTACTCCTTCATCGTCCGCCCACATCCCACAACCCGCGACCAGCAAGACCACCAACAGCAAACAGACTCTCATAACAATCCCACTATACGAATCTGAACCGCCGCACTACAAAACCTGCTAACATCATACTCAAACCCTCGTGCCGAAGGAACGCACAATGACCCGCGCAACCCTCACCGTCCTACTAATCGCAATCACCTCCCTGGTCGCTTGCTCCGATCCACCACCGACTATCACAACCTTCGGAACGTCCAATAAGTACGCCAATAGACTCGTCTCTGAGAAATCTTAAATCCACAAGTCGAGCACACACGGAAATAGACGAACGCTGCTAAAGAAAACCCTGGAGTCGAGATGATGCTTACCTATCCGATCCACCTCGAAGAAGATGACGGAACCGTTTTGGCGACCTCTCCGTACTTCCCGGAGTTGACCACCTTCGGAGATGATCGGGACGAGGCTCTCTTGCGCGCCGCCGATGCGCTCGAAGAGGCGATTGCCGCGCGGATCCATGCGGGCCAGGACATTCCGTCTCCCTCCAATGGTGAAGTTCGAGTGGGATTACCGACGCTCACCGCCGTGAAGGTGATCCTCTATCAGGGCATGAGGGACGACGGTGTCGGGAAGGCCGAATTGGCGCGGCGTCTCGGCTGGCATTTGCCGCAGGTAGACCGAGTCCTGGATATTCAGCATCACTCGCGGATGGACCAGATGGACGCCGCGTTGGGTGTTATCGGCCGGGAGCTACATGTGAGCGCCCCGGCGCCGAAGTAGTGTCCTGTTTTTTTGAAGTTCGTTGTATAAAGCAGATGGGTGTGTTCCGGGCGGAATTGCCCTCACCCTAGCCCTCTCCCACGACGGAGCCCGTCTCATAAGTAGCCAGCCTCTCTTGTCAGGGAATTCTGGATTCCTGCCTTCGCAGGAATGACGGTAAGGGTGGTTATGTTTCGTAGTAAATGGCACCTACACCGATGGTAATCGTTGCTCCCTTTGCTAGAGAAATGTACGCTCTGGACTTATGAGACAGCCTCCGACGGGAGAGGGCTTTTCACGGGCTGATTTGTTTGATGAATCTCTGACACAGGACACTAGTCGCGGAAAGCTCGTTGCCTACTCCGGCCAGTGTCCGGTGTCGATGTAGCGTTTGGCGGCTACGGCGGCGGTGGCACCGTCGCCCGCGGACGATGTGAGGAGAGCGGCGGAGTCTTGGCGGATGTCACCGACGGCGAAGATGCCCTTTGCGGGTGTTCTCATCCATATGTCCGTCTCGACGTGTCCGGCATTGTCGAGGGGGACGACGCCATCGAGGAAGCCGGTGTTCGGCTGGAGTCCGACGAAGATGAAGAGTCCCGCGAGGTCGACTTGGGAGGTCTCGCCGGACTCGGTGTGTCGGGTGCTCACGGCCTCGATCGTTGTGTCACTGAGGAGGGCCGTGACCTCGATGTTTGGGCGCAGGTCGATCTTGGGGTCGGATTGAACGCGCTGTTGGAGAACGGCTTGGCCGTCGAGTTCAGCGTCGCGGTGGAAGAGGATGACCTTGGAGGCGAATTCTGTCAGGGCGAGGGCCTCGTCGAGGGCGGAGTCGCCCCCGCCGACGACACCGACGACCTGGTCGTTGAACATAGGGCCGTCGCAGGACGCGCAGTTGGATATGCCTGAACCGTAGAAGTCGTCCTCGCGGTCGAGCCCCAGCTTCTTGAACGATGATCCGGCTGCGATGATGACGGTCTTGGCACGGACGTCGCCGTCGTACTTGCGGACGAGCCAGTGGGGGCCGTCGGGTTGGAGGCCGGTGACCTCAGAGAGGGCTATCTCGACATCCGCACCAGCGGCCTGATCGTGGAGGCGCTCGCTAAGCTCGACGCCGGAGACCGGCTCGGCGATACCGGGCATGTTCTCGATGTGTGTGGCGTTGAATATCTGGCCGCCGGGCATCATGCGCTCGACGAGGAGGCAGCGCAGGCCGGAGCGACCCGCATGGATGGCGGCGGACAGGCCGGCGATTCCGCCACCGACGATGGCCACGTCGTACGTCGAGTCGGGCATTGCCATCAGCGCACGCCTAGTACCAGTTCCATGTCATTTTGGTAACTTACTCAAAACACCCTCACCTTAGCCCTCTC
>JAPPDQ010000095.1:5265-8604 GCA_028875495.1 Chloroflexota bacterium | reverse complement strand
ACTGGAGCACGCCCACTTACTGGTCGACGGGGTTCGTGTGCGCGCTGTCGCTGTTCGTCTCGGTGCTGCTGCACGAGTTCGCGCATTCGCTGGTGGCGATACGGCGAGGATACCGCGTCGAGAGCATCACGCTGTTTCTTCTCGGAGGCGTGAGTAGCATCGCGTCGGAGTCTCGACGGGCCACGGACGATTTCGTCATTTCCGTGGTTGGACCTCTTTCAAGCCTTGCCATCGCGGCGATCATCGGCATTGTAGCCGTGGCGAGCGGCGGATCGTCACCCGTGTACGCTGCAATCGAGTACGTGGCGATCATCAATCTGCTGTTGGGATTGTTTAATCTACTGCCTGCATTTCCTCTGGACGGTGGGCGAGTGCTCCGGGCGGCGATTTGGGCCGTGACGGGGAGTTTTCGCCGGGCGTCGGGGATCTCGACTCGCAGCGGCCAGGTGGTCGGCCTTCTGTTGGTGGGATGGTTCTTGAACAGAGCCGCGAGCGCAAGCCGGAGTCAGGATGAGGTTGCACGTGCGCTGGAGGGGGTGGCGGTCGGGGACGTGATGGACGCCTCGCCTCCAACCGTCAGTCGCGATCTTACGATCCATGAGGCCGTGTTCGACCATTTCGTAGGGGGTGCGGTGCGGGCGGTCATCGTCTGCGAGGGGGAGCGTATTCTGGGGATACTCTCTATTACCGACGTGAGAAAGGTTCCGCAAGCGTTCTGGGCAGACAAACCCGTGCGAGATATCATGACGCCTGTACCCCTAAATCGCTGACACCGGAAGATGGGCTCGAAGACGCGCTTTCGCTGCTTGGCGAGAACGGCATCCATCAAGCCCCCGTTCTCGTGGGTGACCGGCTCGTCGGACTCCTGAATCGCGCACACGTCATACAATACTTCCACCGGATGCGGGAGTTTGACTCGGATTAGAACAGCAGACAAAGGGAGAGTTCGAAATGTACAAGACGATCAAGGTTACGGCGATTTCTTTGAAGCCGACCAAGTGGGACAAGCCGGGCAACGCAGACACGATGGAGCGGTTCTTCCGCAAAGCGGCTGAGGACGGGCCCGACCTCATTCTGCAGACTGAGGGAGTGCTGGAGGGATACGTCATCATGGACGTGATCGAGGGGAGGAAGACGGCGGACGAACTGGTGGAGATCGCCGAGCCTATCGACGGCGAGTACATCCGAAGATTCCAGGACCTTGCGAAGGAGTTGCAGACCTGCCTTGCCTTCGGGTTCGCAGAGCGGATTGGCGGCGAGGTATTCAACGCGGCGATATTCATCGACACGAACGGCGAAATTCTCGGTCGTTACCACAAGACGCAGCTTGCCGAAGGGACCGATGAGTCGTGGAACTTTAACCGCGTAGGCTCGACAATTCGAGCGTTCGACACTCCGTTCGGGAGGGCTGGGTTCGTCATCTGCAACGACCGCTGGAATCCGACGATCGTGAGAACGCTGGTGCTGGACGGCGCGCAATACATACTGATTCCCTCGTTCGGATCGAAATCGAAGGGTCAGAACGAGACGGTGCTGGCGCGTGCCCGCGAGAACGGGGTGCCAATCGTCGAGGCGAATGTCGGCGTGAACATGATCGTGAACAAGGGAGAAGTCGTGGCATATGCGTGGGGGAACGACCGGATAACGACTGCCACGATCGACATTCCGGCTCCAGCGTCGACTGAGGCCGCGAGAGCGCAGGAATCGGAATATATGCAACTCCAAGGCCCGGAGTTGGCACAGCGTTACCGGGAAACGTGCAAGCGTCTGCGCGGCGAGCGGAACGAGGTGGAGAAAGCCCAGAGAGGCGAGCTAATCGTCGCCTAGTCCATTCCCATACGGCGAAGGGACGGACACGGATATTCCGTACCGGTCTATTCCGTGACGGTGATTGTGCCCTTCATGTTCACCGGGTGAATGAGGCACTGGTAATCATAGGTGCCCGGCTCGGTGAAGTGGTAGCGGTATGCCTTTTCCGGCGCAATGGTTTGACTGTCGAAGAGACGTTCCGCCCCCGGGTTTATGTGCGTGACGGTGTGGAGCGGCCTGTCGTTGTTTGTCCAGATGACGACCGTTCCGGCTTTGACCGTTGCATCGGCGTGCTGGAAGTTCATGATGCTGAGTTCTGCTACTTCCGCTCCGGGAGGGAGTGTAGGGATGGGAGTTGCGGGGATGCGCGTTGGCTCCGGGGCGGTGAAGCCGCAACTGAGCGCGAGCAGGGCAAGCAGAGAGGCCACAAGTATCAACGCTTTTGTCATCCTGTTCTCCTCGGCGCCGCCACCATGAGCGATGTGAGCGCCCCGACTTTTAGCACAACTTGGGGGCGAGTGTAGCACTGCACTCCATACCCGTCAACATAACCTCGACTTCCGGACGCACAAAAGCTTCACACAGAGTTCGCTGAGGACGCAGAGGTGAAGGGGCCAGGGTCGGAAGGGCAAGGGGCTGTAATCAGTGAGATGCCTCCTCCTGTCGCAGGCGAACATTCGTTGTAAGGATCAGGTCATGTTTCCCAAGGTAGTTGGCATGGCGTCTGCCTATATGAAGCTGCACTACCGGCGAAGGAGGAGTTACTTGCAAGGGTAAGGGGCCTATGCTATATTCCGCGCATGGGCACAGAGGGTGTCGTTCTCGACGATTACTTCCGCCAGTACGGTCTGATCGCCATATTCACCGCTTTGGCCGTCGCGGTGCCAGCGAGTATGCTGATCGCATCATGGATGTTCTCCCTCGTTAGGATTCGCCCACGGAAGCCCGACCCCGTCAAGATGAGCATCTATGAGTGTGGCTTCGAGACACTGACGGGGACATGGCACCGCTTCAACTTCCGCTTCTACTCCTTCGCGCTGCTCTTCGTAGTTTTCGACGTTGAGGTCGTGTTCCTGTTCCCCTGGGCGGCGAGCTTCGGATTTCTTTCGAGGGAATTCGGGGCGTTCGTGCTGATCGAGATGGCCCTGTTCATAGCAATCCTCGTCGTCGGGTGGCTGTATGCCTGGCGGAAAGGGGCTTTGGAGTGGGCTTAGCTTCGCAGGAAACTGTGGTTGGGCGAGAGTGATTGAAATGAACAGCGAACACATCGAACTTCCCGGCAACACGATACCCCTTCACTCAACGACTTTGGAGTTGGACCGAGAAGAGGGAGCGTACATCAATCACCTCAAGGCGAACAACGTCGAGCCTCTGGCGGAGCCGCTTGTCGAGGTGCCGGACGATCTGCAGCGGAACCTAGCGGTAACGTCGGTTGACGCCCTCCTAAACTGGGGGAGAAAGTCCGCCGTTTGGCCACTGTCGTTCGGACTCGCTTGCTGTGCGTTCGAGATGATGGCCAGTGCGATGTCC
>JAPPDQ010000095.1:0-5255 GCA_028875495.1 Chloroflexota bacterium | reverse complement strand
TCGGGCCTCGCCCCGCCAGGCCGACCTGATGATCGTGGCCGGCACGGTTACGTGGAAGATGGCGCCGGCAATCGAGCGTGTTTACAACCAGATGGCGGAGCCGAAGTGGGTTATCTCCATGGGCGTTTGCGCCACGAGCGGCGGGCCCTACTACGAGTCCTACAGCGTCGTGCCGGGTGTGAACCACATCGTGCCGGTCGACGTGTACGTTCCCGGGTGTCCTCCCAGGCCGGACGCGCTTCTGTACGGCATCATGCAGCTGCACGACAAGATCAAGCGCTATTCTTTGCAGGGAAGGACTGCGGGGGAGTAATGACCAGAGTCGTTGCCGGCACGGACCTCGCCAAACGCATCGAACTCCAGCTTCCCGGCAGTGTCGTCACATCGAATTCATCCGAGGTGTCGGTGCGAAGCGACGCTCTGCACGAAACGCTTCGCTTCCTGCGTGACGACGATAATCTGGACTTCCAGTTCCTCAACAGCGTTTCGGCGGTCGATTACGTGGAGCACTTCGAGCTGGTGTACCACCTCACGTCGCTGCGCCGGAACAGCAGCTGCGTCGTCAAGTCACGACTCTATTCCCGCGACGAACCCGTCGTCCAGTCCGTAGTCGATCTTTGGAGAGGCGCGGAGCTTCAGGAGCGGGAGATATACGACCTTATGGGGATCATGTTCGAGGGGCATCCCAATAAGAAGCGCATCCTCCTGTGGGAGGGATTCCCCGGTCATCCCCTTCGGAAGGACTTCATTCGGTAGCGATGGCGATACGAACCGAACCGGTCACGATCAACATGGGGCCTCAGCACCCCAGCACGCACGGCGTGTTCCGTTTGCGCGTCACCTTCGATGGCGAGGTGGTAGTCGATGTTGAGCCGGTGTTCGGGTACCTGCACCGCGGGACCGAGAAGCTCGCCGAGGAGCGGTCGTACGTCCAGATCGTGACGCTGACTGACCGACTCGACTACGTATCGAGCATGTCGAACAACTTGGCGTTCGTCCGGTCGGTGGAGAAACTCGCGGGCATCGAGGTGCCGGAGCGGGGCCAGTACCTGCGGGTGATATCAGCCGAGCTTCAACGAATGGCGAGTCATTTCATTGCGACCGGGTTCATGCTGCAGGAGCTTGGAGCGTTCGGTACGCCCCTTATGTACTGCTTCCGAGAGCGGGAGCGCATCCTGGAACTGTTCGAGATGCTGTGCGGCGCACGGATTACCTTGAGCTATATGCGTCCCGGCGGGGTGCTTCAGGACGCGCCGGACGAGTTCTGGCCCGCGCTCGATACGCTCATCGGCGAGATGCCTCGGTACATCGATGAGCTGGAAGGGCTGATTACGACCAACGAGATCGTTCTTGCCAGGACCCGGGGAATCGGCGTCGTTCCGCCGGATCTGGCCGTCGCAGGCTCGCTGACCGGGCCGATGCTCCGGGCGAGCGGCGTCCAGTGGGACCTTCGCAAGGCCGATCCATACGAGATTTATGACCGTGTCGAGTTCGACGTTCCCATCGGCTACGAAGGGGATACCTACGACCGGTACTACGTCCGCATTCAGGAGATGAGGCAGAGCGTTCGGATCATCGAGCAGTGCATCGAGCAGATCGAAGAGGGCCCCGTACTGACCGATGGGCCGTTCTTCGTCAGGCCGCCTGTGGGCGACGCCTACGCTACGGTGGAGGGCCCGAAGGGCGAGCTTGGATTTTACCTCGTGAGCGATGGCGGGATATCGCCCTATCGGTGTAAGATTCGCGCGCCCTCTTTCATCAACCTGACCGTGGTCAAGTACATGCTCGTCGGTTGGAAGCTGGCCGACCGCATCATCATCTTCGGGAGCACTGACGTCGTGCTCGGCGAGGTCGACCGCTAGGAAGCGATGGCTAGTTTCGGCAACATATATGACACCGTCGTCGGGTTCGCCCCTGACGGCTTGGAGTGGGCGGCCTTTGTCGTGGCATGCCTGATATTGGCGTTCATCGTCATCAACGCGGCGATAATGACGACGGCCCTTTATGTGTGGTTCGAGCGACGGGTGCTCGGTCGGTTCCAGAACCGGCATGGGCCGAACCGCTGGGGGCCGTTCGGAATATTGCAGCCCATAGCGGACATACTCAAGCTGATTACGAAAGAAGACGTTATCCCCGACGTGGCGGACAAGCGGGTATTCAACCTCGCGCCGATAGTTCTCGTGTTCCCGGGACTGCTGGTATTCTCGGTCATCCCGTTCGGTGAGCAGAGCTTCCTTGGGAAGCTGAACGTGGGAGTGCTGTTCGTTCTGGGCGTCACAGGAATCAACACCCTCGCGATAATCATGGGCGGCTGGGCCTCGCGCAACAAGTACGCCCTGTTCGGCGCGATTCGAGGCGCCGCCATGCTGGTGAGCTACGAGGTGCCGATGGCGTTGGGCCTCGTCGGCGTGGTGATAATGGCCGGGTCGATGGCCCTGTCGGATGTGGTGAACAGTCAGAATGTGTTCTTCATCGTCGTGCAGCCTCTGGGATTCTTCGTATTCATGGCTGCGGCTCTTGCCGAGATGAGCAGAGCTCCTTTCGACATGATCGAGTCCGAGTCGGAGCTTGGGTCGGGGTACCACACGGAGTATAGCGGCATCAAGTTCGCGCTGTTCCAGTTGGCGGAATTCATGGCCCCCATCGTCGTGGCAGTGGTAGCGACCGTCCTGTTCCTCGGCGGGACGCGCGGCATAGACCCGATACCAGGGCAAGTGTGGTTCCTCCTCAAGGCGTTCGCCTTGCTATTCGTCCTCCTCTGGACGCGGGCGACGTGGCCGAGGCTCCGTGTCGACCAGATAATGGGGTTTGCGTGGAAGGGCTTATTCCCGCTTTCGCTGGTGAATATCTTTGTCGTGGCCATTGAGGCATTCATCTTCCAAGAGGCGGATGGAACTATATCGTCCGGGTCGCTGTGGATAATGACGGGAATTAACTGGATCGTATTCATCGGGGCCATCGTGTTCATAGCGAACCTGCTCGGTCAGGGAAAGCTACGGCGAGAGGGCGCCCCTACTCCTTCGCCGCTTGCCAATATGGCGGCAGAGGCGGACTAGAGTGGCGCGTGCGCAGGAGGTGAGCCAGACATGTACGGCATAGGAATGCTCAAGGGAATGGGCGTAACGCTCAAGAATCTCGCCTCGCCGGGACGGATGTTCTCGGTGCAGTACCCGAACCGTCGCGTGGGACTTATCGGCCTGGCAAAGGAGAACAACACGAACGTCTTGAGCCTGGCAGTTGAGAGGCCTCGTGATGCCCTGAAGGCGCTTGTCGGGCTTGCCACCGTTCCTGCACGGCTGAATCAACATCCCCGGTTTCGGGGCGAGGAGTTCACTTGGTACGAGCAGCGGTGCACCGGATGCGCGAGTTGCGCGAAGTACTGCCCGCTGGGGATTATCCGCATCGTCACGGACACGACGGGCAAGTATGAGCAGGACGGCGGCAAGTACGACATCGAGGTGTTCGACATCGATATCGGGCGCTGCATGTTCTGCGGGCTGTGCGTTCAGGCCTGCCCGTACGACGCTCTTCACATGGGCAGCGGCTTCGAGGAAGGCAAATACCAGCGGAGCCAGCTCGTGATCGACGTTGACCAGTTGAAGGCGGCTCCAAAGAAGCCGAGCACATGGTACAGACCGCAGATCGAGGGTCAGAAGTTCGACCCGCGCAGCATTGAGGAGCGAGACTACCTGCAGGTGGGCCGTCACGAGAGGCCGACCGAACACCAACAAGAGGAGAACTGGGCCAACAGATGAGCCTCGGAGCGGGCACGGAATCTGCCCTGGCAACGGACATAGCCTTCTGGGTGATCGCGGTCTCCGTCATCATTTCGGCGGTCGCGGTGGTGCATATGCGCGACGTGTTCAGGGCGGCGCTGTTTCTCGTCGTGGTATTCCTGGGGACGGCAGGGCTGTTTGTGCTCCTACGCGCTGAGTTTCTCGCCGTCGTGCAGGTGATCGTATACGTCGGGGCGATCTCGGTGCTGATCCTGTTCGCGATACTCATGACCCAGGACGCCGAGCAGGGAAGTCCTCCCAATAGGCTCCGATACCCGGTCGGGCTTCTCGCCTTCCTGCTTGGAGCGGCGGCGGTGTTCACCGCATTGAACACCGAGTGGACGCTCTTGTCGGACGCCCTGCAAGGGACGCTGACGAGTGAGGCCGCGCAGATGGTGAACGAGGTGTACAGCAACACCATTCCTCAGATCGCGTCGCTGCTGCTGCGTGACTACGTGCTGGCCTTCGAGGCGGTGTCGGTGCTGTTGCTGGCCGCAATCGTCGGAGCGCTCGTGCTGGTGAGGGAACGATGAGTCTCGAAAACTTCCTCATCCTCGGAGCCATCCTATTCTCCATTGGGCTGTACGGCGCGCTTTCCAAGCGAAACGCCATCGCCGTCCTCATGAGCATCGAGCTCATGTTCAATGCCGTGAACATCACTGCCGTGGCGCTGTCGCGGTACGTAGTGCCCGCGAGCCTGCTCGGCGATGCCGCAAGCATCACCGACCAAGCCGCGAGGACGCTACTCACGGGCCAGATATTCAGCATCTTCATCATCACCGTGGCCGCGGCGGAAATCGCACTGGGCGTGGCCATCGTGATCGCGCTCTACCGTAGCCGGGAAACGGTGTTCGTTACCGACGCGACCCAGCTAAAGAACTAGCAGCATGTATACCGACTATAGAAAAGCGCCCAATCTCATGATCGCCGAGATGTGGAAGAACGTCCTGGAAGGGGAGGGACTTCCGACGAAGATCCTGCCCGAGGGAGACATCCGGTCCTGGGGTGAACGGGTGCCCTATCGTGTCATGGTCCCGCGTGGACGGGAGCACGTCGCGGACGAGATATTGAGGAAGCTGTAGTGAACGACTGGCTTGAAATCGCGGCTTGGCTGGTATTCCTGCTGCCCCTAGCGTCGTTCGTTCTGATCGTGGCGTTCATCCGCCCGTTCTTCAACCGCTTCGCAGTCGTTGCCGGACAGATAACGATTGGAGCCATCGCAATCGCGTTCGCGCTCTCCCTCATGCTGTTCGTCGAGGTCGTGGACAACGGCGGACGGCAGATCGGATGGACAGGCCACGAGTGGCTGGTGGTCGGGGAATTCGACCTCAGCATGGGCATCTTCATGGACGCCCTTACGGCGGTCATGCTGGTCGTCGTGACCGGGGTGAGCCTCCTCGTGCAGGTCTACTCCACGGGCTATATGAAGGGTGATCCCGGCTACGCACGGTACTTCGCCCTTCATATAGCCCGTGGAGT
>JAPPDQ010000514.1 GCA_028875495.1 Chloroflexota bacterium | reverse complement strand
TTTGACGGTCGTGTCCTGATCCAACTGACTTTCGTCCATGTATACGCCAAGCTCGGCCTCGATAGCCGAGAGAAGCTCGACTCGTCCGAGGGAATCGAGGTCGAGCTTGGCGTATACATGGACGAAAGTCAGTTGGATCAGGACACGACCGTCAAACAGCTGACCGACCTCGTCGAGGAGGGATCGAAGAACCCGCCCATGATGAGCTTCCCCGCGTGGGGCATGCGCTGGTGGTGCCGCATCCTTCGCGGTTTCCTCCAGCGAGTCATCATCTTTCCCATCGTCAGCCTGCCCTACAGCCTCAAGATATCCGGTCGCGAGCGCCTCGAAGGAGTGACAGGCCCCGTCCTTTTCGCATCCAACCACAGCCTCGGACTCGATAACCCCCTCATCATCAAGGCCATCCCCAACAGCCTCCGACGCCGCATGGCCATAGCAGGAGCCGCCCAGCTTTGGAAGAACCCCATCTTTTGGCTCATGAATCCCCTGCTCGGCAACGGCTTTCCTCTCGCAAAGGAAGGCGCCGTCCGCCCTAGCCTCGAGAACATGGGCAAGATCATCGACGACGGCTGGTCCGTCCTCATCTACCCCGAAGGCGAGCTCACCGTCGGAGGTCCCATCAAACCCTTCATGAGCGGTGCCGGTCTCGTCGCTGTCGAAGGCCGCCTTCCCGTTGTCCCCCTCCGCCTTCACATCCACAAGCTGGGATTCCCCTCACGCTTTCCCATCCTCCCTCGAGGAAACGTAGAAATCCGTATCGGCGAGCCCCTTCTCCTGTCACCCGACACCGACTATCAGAACGCCACGACTGCCATCGAAAACGCCGTCAAGTCCCTATAGCGCTTTCCTCAACGTACAAAACCGATGGAATCCTGCGTCTTCTGCAAAATCAGCGCCGGAGCGATACCGGCCAGTTGGGTCTACCGGGACCAGACCATAATGGCGTTCATGGACATCCAGCCCGTCAACCAAGGACACACCCTGCTTGTCCCAACTGCCCACGCGCCAAACATTGCCGACCTGGACGACTCAACAACCATCCGTCTCTTCGCGCTCGCCCGCCGGATCACGAGAACGCTGTACAAAACCCTCGAATGCGATGGCGTAAACTGGCTTGTCGCCGACGGAGAAGCCGCCGGCCAGGAGGTATTCCACTTCCATCTCCACCTCATCCCTCGCCACCACAACGATGGCTTCGGCTTCCGTTTCCCTGACGACTACGGTGACCTCCCGACACGCCAAGCCCTCGACCGCATCGCCTGTACAATCAGAGACAGAGTCGAACCGTAACCGCCTGATCCGTGTCGTCCACAGACTCACACCTATCGATCGTCCGATTTCCCTAGACCATGCTCCACTCGGTAAGCTATACTGAAACCCACACCCGCCTCGTGGGGATATAGCTCAACTGGGAGAGCGCGGCGTTCGCAATGCCGAGGTTGGGGGTTCGAGTCCCCCTATCTCCACCAGCTCCGGCGCCTAGTGGCCGAAAACGGTGCAGCGTCTCTATAGACTGCTTCCCGGTAGCTCGAGTCCCTGTTGCCTTCGGCGCAAGTCTAAGCGCTTTGGCTAGGAATTCCACAAGCCCACAGTAGGCTCGTCGAGTAGCCCAGCAATAGTGCCAACTATCAGGGTGTAGATACCGTCTCTACCCCATCCAGCTTCCCAGCAGGCTGGTACTCCTTGTTATGCGAATTCCGGAGGCTCTCGTTTCCATCTTGACTACGAGCAACAGGAAGACCCCGACCCAACGTGGTTCCTCGCCGTCGTGAGGGAGGTGTCGGCTATTCTGTGGGCGGCTTCAGCTGCGACTGTGGTTCCGAGCCGGCCTCGGTAACCGGCTGAGGTTCTTGGTCTGGGAGGGCATCTTCAAGGCGCCAGATTGGACGGATCATTAGCGATGCGACGGCCAGACCGACAAGCGACATACCTGAGATGATGTATATCAAGGCCATTCCACGCTCGGCTCCCACTCCGATGAAGGAACCGACGCTATCAGCCAGACTACCCCCGGGCGCCATAAGTGGACCAAATACGTGCTCGGCGAGAGGACCGGCAGTCAGTACGCCCAGTGACATGGCACATACGCCAAGCATGACTCTCAGAGAAAACACTCGGCCAAGGACATCCGGGGCCGCTTTTGCCTGCCAGATCACGCGGTTCAGTCCTATCGCAAATACGAACCCGAAGCCGATGATGAAGACGCCGGCGGCTGTCAGAGGCAGATTCTCCCGCAGGCCGACCACGACCGCGCCAAGACCAGCGAGCGCCATCGCGCCCAGGATGCCATCCATCCGGCGCTTCGGGCCTCCCCAGACGGCGAGGAGTGCACCCGACACGAGCGACCCGACACCGAAGGAAGTCATCATGACCGCCGCTCCGGTCTCGTTGGAGAACGACAGCGCCAGCGGTGTCGCGAGGGCGTAGCCGAAGCCCGGCATCAACAACATCGAGGCCGTGACGAAGAAGATCAGGTAGAGGAATGGACGCCTCTCCACAATGTATCTGAAACCGAAACGGAACTCAGACCAGATCGAGGCTCCTGCCTCCTCCAGTACGCGGGCCGGCTGCGGAACGATGGAGAGTACGAGGGCGACGATGCTGATTGCAAATGTCGCAAAATCGACGGCGAACACTACACCCAGGCCAAACGTCAGGTAGAGCGGGACCGCGAGGATGGGCGAGAGGATCGCGTCGACCGACTGCAGCATTGCGGTGACCCCGGAGGCGTTGCCCAGTCTATCGGGCTTTACCAGCAGGGGTGTGCTTGCTTCCAGCGCCGACAGAATGAAGGCGCTGGCAATGCCGTTGACGACGAGAGCGATGTACAAGTGCCAGACGGTCAGCGCATCGGTGTAGTACAGCAGGGCGACGAATAGCGTAGGCCCTGAAGCTCCGGCGTTGGCGAAGATCATCGTCCACCGACGGTTCCAGCGATCGACAAGAGGGCCAACCAGGAGCGAAGCCACTCCAAGAGGCAGTATTGCTGCGAAGAGCAGGGTCGTATAAGCAGTGACGTCCCCTGTACGATCGAGTACCCAGAGTCCCAGTCCGAAGCGGGTCATGCCGGACCCGATTGTCGAAACGAACTGTCCACCGGCGAGAGCGTAGAACGCCCTTTCACCCGCAAAGCGTGGTGATAGGTGAATCATCGTCGTCGGGCGATACTTCCTACAAGCTGATATAGCCTCTTGCCGTTTCGGCTCAATTGCGACCGCTCAAGCATACAAGTGCTCGTGCTTACATTAGTGTACATATCTGTGACCGATGTCCGTTTTCAGATTCATCCCAGACGAAGCCAGGCTGACCGGCTCAGGCGTGAGGACAAGCAGGTTTTCGACATAGGCTGCCAATGGGATCTTTGGCTGTCCAATCGCGGCTAAAGCGCCTCTCGGCGAGGCAAAGCCTACTGCGTGAGTTCCAGAGAGTTCTTGGGGCGCTTTCCATCATGGCGATCATACGTCTTCTAGGTCGATGGATATTGACAAGACTATTGAGAGGTCATATCATCTTGGGTCGCCATTGCTTATACAAGCAAAATTGAGATACCCAACATTTATTGATATATTATATCAGTATTTTGAAATCCACTCCCAATTTATCTCGATTGCGACATTGATGGTAGTCGTCTGTATATAAGTTTTAGCTACATATCCTTATTAGAGTACCATCTGTATTTTAGTAACTATATAGTAATCGTAGCGCCAAATGTGCCTTAAGGCAACAAGTGAGCACCTCTGACCAGCTGTTGACCCAACCGGTTAAGGAGTCAGCAAGCTCTGCCTCCGATGACGTAAACCTCTTTACCGGGCTCCGGCTCCTTATTCCATTTGCCAGATTCGGCTGGCACAGTTTTGCCGCAGCAGGGATTCTTGCCTCGCTGAGTTCCTTGGCACTGCTTGGGCCGTTCTGGGCAATCTACCGGGCAGTCGACGATGTGATTGCAGGGGTCGCCGAACGTGACTCCATGTATATGTACGCCGCATTGGCGGCGGGCTTTCTGGTTCTCCAGTACGCTCTAATGGCAGCGGCGGAGTGGACCTCGCATCGAGGCGCATATGCAACGTTGGAGCACCTGCGCCTTCGGATTGGTGAGCGTTTGGGCCGCGTACCGCTGGGATTTCTGACGAACCGAAGGACCGGCGAGGTTCAGCGAACGCTTATTGACGACATAGAGCGTCTCGAACTGTTCCTGGCACACGTAATCCCGGACGTGGTGTCAGCACTCTCGACAATGCTGTTCATGATCGCATGGCTTGCGATAGTGGACTGGCAGATGGCGCTGGTGAGCCTTGTGGTCGTGTTTGTTGCAATGCCTATCCTGGGAGTCGGGATGACGCGCGGCAGCGCCAAGCTCACCGAGTATACTCGCAGCATGTCGCGTATGAACGCTTCGGTTGTCGAGTTCGTACGGGCAATGCCGGTGGTCCGAACGTTCAACGGAACTCGCCGCGTGTTCGGAGAGACAAAGGCCGCCATAGATGACGCCGCACAGTACCAGGCGGAGTGGGGGCGTGAGTTTCTGCCCACGTTTACGGCCTTCTTTGTCATCTTGACTTCGCCCATTCTGACCATCGTACCGCTTGGACTTTGGCTCTGGCACACAGGACGAATCGACACCTCTACGTTGCTGTTCTATTTCATCGTTGGGCTTGGATTCACGGTGCCGCTGCTTCGAGTGCTGTCGATCATGACGCAGTTCGCAGTACTCGGGCTGGGCGCCCGCCTGGTACGCGAGCTTGATGATGCCGACGTATTGCCGGAAGTCGCCGTGGAATCTCGGCTCAACGGGGCCACTTTAGAAGTGAGGGACGTGGACTTCAGCTATGAAGACCGAGGAGAAGCGTCCCGCCCAGTCTTACAGGGTATCTCCTTCACAGCCGAGCCCGGTACGGTCACTGCCGTCGTTGGTCCATCCGGAGCAGGCAAGTCGACGTTGGCCCGCCTAATTGTGCGGTTCTGGGATGTGGATAAGGGGACAATCCGAATAGGCGGAGTTGACATACGCGAAATGCCCATCCGGCAGTTGATGGATCAGGTGGCTTTTGTATTTCAGGAGACATTTCTGTTCAACGACTCCGTCGCGGCGAATCTGCGGGTCGCCAAACCGGATGCAACCCATGAAGAAATCGTCGAAGCGGCCAAGGCAGCTAACGCTCACGAATTCGTCGAAGGTCTGCCGCAAGGATACGACACACTGGTAGGAGAGGCGGGAGACCGCCTGTCCGGGGGCGAACGCCAACGACTAGCCATCGCGCGGGCGATACTCAAGGATGCCCCAATCGTGATCTTGGACGAGGCGACCGCCTACGCAGACCCGGAAAACGAAATCGCCCTTCAAGGCGCCCTGGACCGTCTGGTCGAGGGACGTACGGTGATCATAATTGCGCACCGGCTTACGACGGTCGCCGGCGCGGACCAGACGCTGGTTCTGGACGAAGGCCAGGTTGTGGAGCGTGGACAACACGACGATTTGATTCAGAGGGGCGGACTCTACACTGAGATGTGGGGGGCGTTTACCACCGCTTCTTCGATGGCACTGACAGGGGGAGGTGAGCGGGAGCATCCGGCCGGCCGAGGAGCCTCCACTTGAGCTTGGAAGCGGCGCGCCCGACTGGGCGATTCTACGTGGGGGCGGTGGCGACGGCCTGGCGGCTCATGGGAAGCCGCGGTCGTGAACTCAAACTCGCAATCGCCTTGCGCTTCCTGCAGGCTATGTGCGCAGGGATTCCGGTGGTCTTCCTCGTCTGGATACTCGACCACCTGCGTACCGGTACGCTCACTCCCAGCCATGCATGGATCGCCACCGGGGTAACCGTGGTCGCCGTTGCGATTCAGTTTGCCGTCTGGTATGCAAGTAATCGCTACGCATGGATAAGCGGATACTACGCCGTCGGTGAGGCCCGCGCCACGACCCTCAACCATATTCAGCGGCTGCCTCTCGGTACGATCCGTTCGAGCTCCACCGGAGATGTGACAGCCACCTTCTCCAACGACTTTGAGACGGTGGAGAGGTATGTAACAGAAGCTGTGCCGGCACTCTTTGGAGCGATTGGGCTGCCACTCATGGTCATTGCGGCCATGTTCGTGATCGACCCGGCCCTCGCAGCCTCAGTTGCGTTGAGCCTCGTTGCGGCGGGGCCAGTCTTCTTCTGGATAAACAATCAATTCAAGACGCTCGCGCTGGTGCGGGCAGACCGCATGGCGGACTCCAGTGGGCGGATGCTCGAGTACGTAACGGGGATCACCGTCGCTCGAGCGTTCAATCGTACGGACGACCAGATGAACCAATACGGACACGCCGTAAGGGCCATCCGTGAGATAAACAATCGCTTGGTGCTGCGGCTGTTGCCCCTGGGGATCATGGGAATGTGTATCGTGCAGTTGGGCGTTCCGGTGGTAATAGCTTTTGCCGCGTACCAGTGGTTCGGCGGGGCGACCGATGTGAGCACCGTACTCATCTTTCTCGTGCTGGTACTGCGTGTCTATGGACCGATCGTGGCGCTTGTGGACCACTTCGAAACACTTCGCCTTGGAGACGCCGCCCTTGAGCGAATCGGCCGAGTCATGGATCTCGAGGAGCAATATGCGCCGGAGAAGCCAAGTTTCGAGCCTCAAGGCCATGACGTGGAATTCGATCAAGTCACCTTCGGCTATGACTCGACACCGGTCCTGATGGACGTTTCTCTCGTGGCAAAGGCCGGGACGACCACGGCGATCGTTGGCGCGTCCGGAGCCGGAAAGAGCACCATGCTGAACCTCATTTCGCGTTTCTGGGACCCGACCGAAGGCGTAGTCCGTATTGGAGGCGTCGACGTTCGGCAACTGACCCACCAGCAACTCTTTGAACATATAACGGTCGTCTTTCAGGACGTATACCTCTTCCGCGCGACCGTGCGCGAAAACATCGCCTTCGGTCGCCCGCACTCCACCAATGAGGAGATTGAGGCCGCCGCACGAGCGGCACAGGCGCACGAATTCATTGAGGCTCTGCCGCTTGGTTACGAAACTCTGGTGGGCGAGGGCGGAGCGAACCTTTCCGGCGGGGAAAGACAGAGGATATCCATAGCCAGAGCGGTTCTGAAGAACTCTCCGGTAGTACTACTGGACGAACCTACGTCTTCCCTTGACGCCTTAAACGACCGAGCGGTCAGGACGGCTTTAGTAGCGCTGCTGCACGGCAAGACGGTGATTGTCGTAGCCCACCGCCTGCCAACCATTCAGTCTGCTGACCAGATACTTGTCGTGGATGCCGGCCGCATTGCACAGCGGGGCTCACACGAAACCTTGATCCGGGAGGAAGGTGGCCTCTACCGCCAGCTCTGGCTGGATCGCCAACGCGCATTTGATTGGAGGATAGGCGCATCCTGACATCCTTCGCAGGGAAGAAGGCGCCTTCCCTCCTCAAACACATTGAATCTCCAAAGAGAGGAAGAACCCATGACGAATTTTCAGACCCAGCGCAGACCTCACACGGCATCATTACTTGCAGCTATTGCCGGGTTAGCGGTCTTATCGCTCCTAGTGTTTCTCATCGCTTGCGGCAGCGATGAGACTCCTACCCAGTCCGCCGCTCCAACTGTCCCGCCCGCCGCGGCACCCACATCCACAGCCGTTCCGGCGGTGACGGAGGTTACCCCGGCAAGTGAAGACGCCGCTGCGCCAACTCCCACCGATACAGCAGCTGATTCCGCGACTGAAGACACCCAGGCCAGCGGCGGTTGGCTGCGCATCGGAGCGCTTGGCGGAGCTACCGACACGTTCAATCCCTTTTTCGCCACTAGCCTAGCCGACTACATTGGATTCTGGGCCGTCTACGACACCTTGGCGTGGCTGGTCGGCTCTGAGGTGGAACTCGGATTGGCGGAGTCAGTGACGCCTAACGAGGACGGCAGCGAATGGACGATTGTGTTGAAAGAAGCGAACTTCCACGACGGCAGTCCCGTCAGGCCTGAGGACGTTGCCTACTCGTTCAGGTCGTTTGCTAATCCTGAGATGGCGCCATTCATGGCGCAATTCTTCTTCAACGTTGACACTGAAAACATTAGCATTCCGGACGACAGGACTTTGGTAGTGCCCTTGCGCTCTCCTCAGGGAGACTTCCTGGAGCGCACCCTGGCCACTATGTCGCTGGTAGTTCCGGAAGGTTCAACAGGTGGACCGGACGCGATTGGGAGCGGCCCTTTCAAGCTCGAAACGTACGAGGCCGGCAAGGGCATGCGCATGGTGCGAAACAAGGACTACTGGGGTGGGCCTCCTCCCTTGCTGGACGGGATGGAGGTAGTTGTAATCAACGACGCGAACGCACGGTTGAACGCCCTGAAGGGCGGAGAGATTGAGTTCGCCGCAGGGATAACTCCGACTGCCGCGCGAGCCGAGGCGAACAATCCAGACATCGTTCTGCTACCCGCGGGCGTAGCCAATTCAACCGCGCATTCCTTCGCGGCCAATACGCAGATTCCGCCCTTTGACAACCCGGATGTAGTGCGAGCCCTCAAACTGGCGGTAGACAGGGAGGCGCTCGTCAACACGGTGTTGCTGGGATTCGGCGATGTTGGGAACGACATTGTCGGTAAAGGACTGCCGGGATACAACGACCCACAGCCTCAAGTCGGACGCAACGTCGAGGGGGCGCGGCGACTCTTCGAAG
>JAPPDQ010000408.1 GCA_028875495.1 Chloroflexota bacterium | reverse complement strand
AGAAGTCCTGCAGGCCGGGCGACATGTCGGCGAGGAGCTTATCGTGCATTCCCTCCTGGTTGGAGTGGCTGTCGTAGCTGCCCTGGTCGACGTAGAAGACGCGCGTGCCGAGATCGGCCATGTGGATCTGGGCGATGCTTCGCAGCTTGCGTCCGATGGACGTTTCGGCGTACTCGACGCTGGACTCGTAGCGCTGGGGAGCGATCTTCAGGATGTCGGCACCCGCGAGGGCGTCGAGTCCGGTCTGGCCGAGGAAGTCCATCACGGGGCCTGAGCCGACGGCGGGGCCGTAGAGGCGCTTGTATCGTTCGAGGAGCCGCTCGCGCTGCTTGGCCTCCTCGACGTTGGTCATGAGGCCATAGCTGTCAAGGTTGTCGACGCACGCGACGGGAACGCCGGGCACGGAGAGCGCGCGGAACATGCTCGGCCCCATGCTGACGGCAGTGACGACGTTCTCCTTGTTGGGGTCGAGTTCCCTGACAACCTTGCCGAGCCATCCCTCGGTGCCGAGGGTGTCGGGCTCACAGGTGTGCCATATATCCATCGAACGGAAGTGGGAGCGCGGAGAGTTGGCGTATCCGACGCCGTGGATGATGGCGAGGTCGCCCTCGTCATAGGCGTCCTTGAACGGTCGCATCTCCGGGTGCAGTCCGACGGTGGAGTCGATGGGAATGACATTTTCTTCGGCGACGCCGACGGTGGGCCGGTAGTCGTAGTACATCCCGTCGGAGTAGGGGATGACGGTGTTGAGGTAGTCGTTTCCGCCGGTCATCTGGAGGACGACGAGGACGGGTTCTTTGCTAGTGGTCGTCATGATGGTTTCTCCCCGATTTATCCTCTCTTAGCGGCCTCTGCCGTCGGAGACTCAAGCGAACTGGTAGTCCCGCAGTGCGACGATGAGCTGCAGCATTTCCGTTATGCGCGCTACGGTCCGGTCGTAGCCGCCATTCGACTCCCACGTCAGGGGGCCGCCCTCGGAGGCGTGATCGACGAGTTCCTGTCTCGATGCCTCATCGACGTTGAGCGGACCGAGGAGATCGAGGCACGTGTCGACGAACTCTTCAGGCGACATTGCGCCTCTCTCGCGGAGTGTATCTATGATCGCCTGGATGCCCGGACGGTCTGCGTCGCTGATCATGTCGGTGAAGAAATTGGTGCGGGTCATTATCGAGCCGCTGTTGATCCACTCAGGTCCCGTGTGCCAGCCCTCGACGGAGGGTGGATTGAGCAACTCCTGACCCATGTATGAGACCTGCCGCGAGAGGTTGCCAATGCCCGGCCCTGGGAACTCCGAACCGCCTACGAGCCGGAGTGTGCCGATCATCACGTCGACGGGACTCTTGACCTTGGCGAAACGGGCTTCCTTGAAGAAGTCGGAGTTGAGCAGGAAGCGCAGGGTCTCCCGAATGTCGTAGCCGGTGGTGTACAGCTTCTCGACGAGCTGGTCGATGGCTTCGGGATCGCGGGGCGGCGTTACCGACCAAGCGGGAACCTGGGCCTCGTCCGCCACGAAGAAGGTGTAGAGGTGTCGCGCGATGAACCGCGCGGTGGCGGGCTGGCGCAGGACGATGTCCACTATCTCCTCGCCGTCGAAGTCGCCCACGTGTCCGAGGAAACTCTTGTCGGTGTGGTCGTGAATCTCATCGCGGTACTCGAACTCCCAGTCGAAGCGGCCCATGGGGAAACGAGGCAGCTTCGGGGCCATCGTCCAGCCGGTGAAGGCGCGGGAACACTCGTAGACGTCGCCCTCGGTGTAGTTGGTGACGCCCATCGTGAAGAGCTCGAGCAGCTCGCGTCCCCAGTTCTCGTTGATGCGCCCGTTGAGGTTCTCGTTGTTGTCGAGCCAGTAGATCATGGCGGGGCTGCGGGCGACGCTCAGGACGATGTCGCGGAACTTGCCCATGCCGTCCTCGCGGAACGAGTCGATCATGTCCATGATCTCGTCCCAGTGGTCGACCTTGGAGACGCCTGTGGCGAATATCCCGTGCCAGAAGACAGTCATCTTCTCCTGCAGGGGAGCGTTCGTGTTGAGCATCCGGTAGACCCACGCGGCGTGGCCCATGCCGTAGATGGTGCCCGGCTTCCACGACCAGGGCTGGTAGCGGTAGAGATCGTAGATATCCACCGGCTCCTGAAGGTCGGGTGACAAGAACTCCTCGACCGTTGCCTCGTAGCCCTTCGCTACCCGCGCTTCGCGTTCCTCGCGGCCCGCACCGAACCCGGCACGGCGCATGAGGTGCGCCATGAGTGCGATGTCATCCGAATGAGCCATACCCAATCCTCCCACGATACATGGACCGGTTGGGTGAGATTATAGCGAGATTTCGACGAATGCGTCAAAAGGGATGTCGGAGAGGTGACTGTTCAGTTTTGGCAAGGCGGGAGAGAAAGCAGAAAGCAATGCGTAGTGAGTAGGAGGTGAGGGACTCCCTGCGTTCCTCATCCAGGTTGAACTGCTGCTATCGGACGGCCTTCACTTCGAGTTGGACTCCCTCGTGCTGCTGAATGTGGCTGATGACTTCAAAGAGGTTGCGGGAGTGAGGATTGCCGGACGGCCCGAACATGCGCATGAGACTCTTGGGCGGCTTGTTCGTGAGGGAGCCAAGTTCCTCGAAACCGATCGTGGCGTTGATGTAGTCGCGCAGTATTATCTTGCCCGCATCAACGTCTCCGGCAAGCAGGCATTCGACGCCTTCCTTCAGCAACCCTTCTTGAAATGCCGGGTCGCGCTCGGCGCGGGCTTGGACGGTCTCCTTGAAGTCACGGGTTAGCGCCATTGTCATGCCTCCTGCGGCTCAGAAGTCCCGACGCCCATGATTCGCGCCATGTTTCCGCCGAGGATGAGGTCCATGTCGGGCTGGGGGATGAAGTCGCAGTAGCTGCGGAGGAAGTCGAGGTTTTGGCGGTACGTCCACCAGAGGAGGGAGACGGGTATGTCCGTTCCCCATATCAGCTTTTCCGGGCCTATGCGGCGGTACATCTGCTCCATGGTCGGGAGGATCTGGGGTATAGGGTAGTCCCAACGGCGCTGGAGGAAGACGGCGAAGAGGAGTTGGATGTGGTAGTTCGGATTGTCAATCGGGGCAGCGTCGTAGACTTCATCGGGGACGTGGAGCTTCTCATCGTCGGCGAACATGCGCCAGTTGAAGCCGTGCGTCTGGACGACGGTGACGTCGGGGTAGCGCTCCATCCAGCGTCCTAGCGTCCGCAGCTCCTCCAGGTACTCAGCGTAGTTGGTCGAGTAGAGCGTGAAGAAGACGGGTATGCCGAGTTCGCTCAGGGCGTCCCAGAAGGGAGTGAATGTTGGACTCGCCCACTTCCAGTCAACGCCGTAGAGGTCCATGTGATGCGGCATGAACTGGTAGCCATGCAGGCCGAGGTCGTTGATGGCGTGCTGGAGCTTTTTGATGCAGGCGTCAGTGTCGGAGGCGAGCAGCCACTCCTCGACGTAGGCGAGACCCTGGATGCGGTCGGGGTAGGCACGAACGCAGTCGGCGATGAACTCGTTGGACTTGCTCATGTAGGGCGTGCGGTGGAGCAGCGACATGTCGACGCCGAGGTAGTCCATCTCGGCGACGAGGTTGTCGACGGTGAATGTGAGGTGGTCTATCCATGGAGGGAGGGCCTGTTTGACGTAGGTCTCGCCGTCCACGTCCCACTCGACCCTGCCGTTTTCGGCGGTGCGGAATCCGGCTTCCCTCAGGGCGTCGAAGTCCCATGGCCGGGCAGGATCCACAAGTCCGGTGGCATCGCCGGGCATCCGGTCTCGCTTTCGCCAGACGGGTTGCTGGCGCGAGGTTGCCATGAAGAGCTGGAGGAAGCGGTCGAACTCGGCGGGGTCTTCGAATCCTCCTCCGAGCGAGGGGTCTTGAGCGCAGTAGGCGTGGCCGTCGTAGATCATGGATTTACCCGGTTTCCTATATTGAAGTTCATTGTATACAGCGACGGGTGAGTTTCGAGGGAAATCACCCTCACCCCCGTATCAAGTACGGGGCAGGCTCTAGCCCTCTCCCACGACGGGAGAGGGGATTTGTGTAGAACCTGCACTGTCATTCTAAGCGGAGGCAATGGGCGTGGCACTGGCAGTCTGGTCTTGCGGTGATGGATTTTAGATTCCTCGCTGCGCTCGGAATGACAGTGGGTGGGCTCGGAATGACAGGGAGGTGGGGCCGGATCGTAGCTGAAAGTCCGTTTTGCCCACCCCTGTCAGCCCACGACGGGAGAGGGGATAAATCATTATCTATCCGACTCTTAATGTTCAAGTTGACTGAGTACTGCTTACGTTGTTGCGAGCGCTGAGACTTCGACGAGGAAACTCTCGTTGGCCAGGCCACTCACGACGAGGAGAGTTGCGGGCGGGTAGTCGCCGTTGGGGTATGCCTCATCGAAGATGGCGGTCCGCGCATCCATGAAGCCCGGCACGTTGTCGCGTCCAACGATGTAGTAGGTGAACTCGACGACGTTGGCGTAGGAGGAGCCTGCGCCTGTGAGGACGGCTGACATGTTGGTGAATACCTGTGTGGTCTGAGCGGCGACGTCGTTTTCGCCGACAAGTTCGCCGTCGATGTTGAGGGCGACCTGGCCTGCAATGACGATCAGGGGGCCTTCGGCTCGTGCGGCGTGGGAATACTTGCCGGGAGGTCGGTGCACGCCTTTCGGCTGGGGGATATCAAAACGTGGCATTGTGAATCTCCTTAAGTCGTTTCGAGGTCGAGGAGTCTCGCCCCGTTGTTGTAGGTGATGTCGTTGAAGTGGGCCTGGGACTCGCATGAGTCTTGGAGCAGGGACAGCATAACCTCACCGAGGCATGCGCGAAAGGTGCCGTTGGGGTAGTTGCCTCGTCCGTCATGGCACGGGCAGTCGGTGCCCCAGATGAGTCTTTTACGATGGCGCTTGAGGAAGTCGCGAGTGAAGTCGGCGTCCCGGAGGAGGGCGAGGTAGCCGGAACGGGCGGAGAGGTCGCCGTAGAGGTTGGGGTATTCGGTCAGGAGGCGGTCGGTCGTTCCGATGGGCTTGGCGGGACCCATGGGATAGTCGGAGAAATCGGGTGAGCGGGGATCGGTGACGGGGTCGGCGCTGATGTTGGTCCACCAAGCCATGGCGTGGCCGATGAACGTGGTATCGGGGAGGGAGCGAACGACGCTTTCGAGGGCGGGGAAGTTGGTGCCGAATGCGCCGGTGTAGTCCATGTGGATGAGGACGGGCCAGCCGAACTCGCCGCACAACCGGTAGATTTCCAAGTTGCGAGGATGGTCGACGGGCAGGTGGACCTTGTGCTCGCCGAAGCCCTTGACGACGCCGGAGTCACGGAAGGCGTTGAGGCGCTCAATGGCGTCGGGGCTCATGGGGTCGACATTGCAGAAGGCGACGGTCTCGTCCGGGTGAGCCTCATGCGCCTCAATAGCGACCTGCGTGGACATCGAGTCGCTGTTCCCTGCGGAAGAGCTTGGTCCAGGCTCGAGAGGTAAGAGCACTGAGATGCCCCCGCCTTGCGCGCCGATGTGCCGGCGGATGGTGTCGATTGAACGGTCTCTGCCGACGTGGGTGTGGAAGTCGATCATGCTCTGGTTGCAGTAAGCCTGTGGGCGTGTGTGGCGACCTTATCGAAGGCTTTAGCGTACTGGTCGATGAGGTCGTCGGCCGGGCGGGTGAAGCTCGGCAGCTCGATCGTGTCGTAGGGGACTTCCGGGTCTTCGGTGACGGGTAGGACGACGTTCTTGTAGTCGATCTTCGTGGCGTTGGGGCCGAGAACCTCCCAGAGGATGTCCTCGGTGCCGTGCTCGTTGCCCGCGAATACGGGGTGCTTGTGGAGCATTCGCCAGAGGCCGTCGGTGTGGGGGATCCTGGAATCCCGGCGCGCCGGGGACCTAACGTTGGCTCCCTCGGCGTTGAGGGCCTCGATCAGCCGATCTCGTGAGATGCCGTCGAGCCTGTCGGGGTGGAACAGGATGCGCCCGGACTGGTATGGCGAGGGGAAGTAGTCTGGGTAGTCGGGGACGGAGAAGCCGTCGATCTCGGCGATGGCGCGGCCCAGCTTCGCGGCGTTGTCGTGGCGGACGTCGAGGCGCTTGCGCCAGTGCTTCATCTGGACGACGCCGATAGCAGCAGTGATGGTCGCCATGCGGTACTTCTCGCCGAAGCTGAAGCCTGACACGGCGCGCCACTTCGGGTCGGAGAGTTCCTTGAGGCGCTCGTAGTGGCCGAGCGTTGCGGCGCGCTGGAAGACCTCGTCGGAGTCGGTCATAAAGACGCCGCCCTCGCCGGCGGAGGTGAGCTTGCCGTCCTGAAAGCTGATGGCGGAAGCATCGCCGATTGTGCCCAACATGCGTCCACGGTGCGTCGTTCCCTGGGAGACGGCGTTGTCCTCGACGACTTTCAGGCCGTGCCGGCGTGCGATGTCCATGATGGCGTCCATGTCGGCTGGAATGCCTTTCCAGTGGACGACCATGATGGCCCTGGTGCGCGAGGTTATTTTGCGTTCCACGTCGGCAGGGTCGAGGGTCGTGGTGAGCGGGTCGATGTCTGCAAAGACCGGGACGGCGCCGCAGCCGATGATGGGCAGGCAGTTGAAGGGATGGACGGCTGACTGGGTGATGACCTCGTCGCCGGGGACGACTCCGACGCCGAAGAGGGCGGTGCGCAGGGCCGTGGTCCCGCTGGAGTGAGCGATGGCGTGCTGGACGCCCCATGTATCGGCTACGCGCTTTTCCAGTTCGGTGATCGGTCCCGGCCCATCCTGAGCGCTTGACAGGGCATGACTGCGGATGAGGTCGGCGGCGACCTGTGCCTCTTCTTCGGTGTAGATCGGCCACTGGGAATAGTGGGCTTGGTCGATGGTTATGGCGGGGCTTCCGCCGAGGGTGGCAGGTTGTTCGGTCATGTGTGGAGGCCCCTTTCCTTAGTCCTTCCCCCGGCGGGGAAGGATGGGGGAGAATTCATTCCTGCGGCGGGCTGGTAGGGGCAGGTTTCACCCTCACCCCAGCCCCCGTATCGAGTACGGGGCAGGCTCTCTCCCACGACGGGAGAGGGGGTCTGTTGGTCGGCAGATGGCACGGTTACCTACCCCTTTCAGCCCGGCGGGGCAGAGACGTAGGAGCGCTGTGGAACGGATTCACACAGGCCTCGCTTACATGGAGTCCCATTCGTCGGGGAGGACGGGGGTGTAGTCCTTGTATTTTTCCTGCCAGAGGCGGATGCGGGAGGCAAGGTCGCGGATGGTGTGGCGGTACGCCTCGTCGTTGTAGAGATTGCGAAGCTCGTGCGGGTCGTTGTTGAGGTCGTAGAGCTCGCACTGGTCGCTGGGGCTCAGGTGCAGCTTCATGCCTTCGTGGGAGATGATTGCGCGGCGGGGCATGGACGAGGCACGTTGGATGGCATGTTCGGGGATGGTCGTGTTGAAGGCGGTCGTGGGCCGTCCGTCCGCGCCGTTCCACTGGACGATTACGTCGTTGTCGCTGAGGTCGGAATTGCCTTCCAGGACGGGCACCCGGCTCTCGCCTTGAATCTCGCGTGGGATCTCCTGACCGAGCAGATCGAGCAGTGTGGGCACCGCGTCGACGAGACCGATCCGACCCTCGACCCGCCGCTGCTCATCGGACAGCCAGGGCACGCGCATCAGGAAGGGGACTCGCATGGATTCCTCGTACATCATCGTTTTGTGGAGGATGGCGTGGTCGCCCAACATCTCTCCATGATCGCTGGTGTAGACGACGATTGTGTCATCGGCCTGGCCGCTCTCCTCCAGAGCGCGCATGATGCCACCGATTGCCCTATCGACCAACGACACCAACCCGAAGTAGCGGGCGCGAATCTCCCGCCAGCCTTCCTCGGTCGAAAGGTCGCATCCGTCTTCCATGGCGTCTTTGTAGAAGTCGGCCATCATGCGGTGGAGTACGGAGGTGTTCTCCCACGGAGCTTGCATGAACGCGGGACCGGTATTGAGCTTGTCGCGAGGGTGGAGGTCATCGAGCGGCCCCGTGAACGGATTGTGTGGCTCGAAGAAGTTGACATACAGCATGAACGGCCGATCACCGTCCGCTGACTCGTGAATGAAGCGCTCGACCGCCCGCCCGAGGAATGAAGCCTTGGTGTGCTCCTCAGGCAACCCGGCGGCGTAAGGTCGACTGAATACCGGCTGTTCGTCGGCGAAACGCGCTCTCGCGTCGTGTTCGCCGTACTCCTTCGCGAGCGTCTCCCGGCCCTTTACGTCGGGCTCGAATCCCTGTGAGATGAGATAGTAGAAATAGTCGGAGAACGTACCCAGGTCGGTCGTGTCCGAATAGTAGGGGCGGTAGAGGTCGTCAATGCTGACCCACTCTTCGAAGCCGTGCTGTGGACGGAGCTCGTCGCCGAGGTGCCACTTGCCGAAGTAGCCCGTTCGATACTCGTCGGAGACCAACTCGGCAATGGTCCTCGTGGCCGGCGGAAGCGGGACGTTGTTCACGGTGCAGCCGCTCGTGTGGGGGTAGAGTCCTGTGAGGATCGTGGCGCGGGAGGGAGTGCAGACGGGCTGGCTGACGTAGGCGTTGTCGAACACGAAGCTCCGGCCGGCGAGCGCGTTGAGGTTGGGCGTTTGGATGTCCTCGTTGCCGTAACACGCCTTCGTGTCGGCGCGCTGCTGGTCGGTGGATAGGAACAGGACGTTCGGCTGCTTTGACAAAGCTATTCT
>JAPPDQ010000306.1 GCA_028875495.1 Chloroflexota bacterium | reverse complement strand
CTCGCGGTGGCGGAACGAGTCTTGCGGGACAGACTGTGAACCACGCCATCGTCATCGACTTCTCCAAGTACATGCGGAACGTGTTGGAGGTTAACGCGGAGGAACGGTGGGTACGAACCCAGCCCGGCATCATCCTCGACGAGCTGAACGATCAGATCAGGGATACCGGCCTCATGTTCGCGCCCGACCCGAGTACGAGTAACCGAGGCAACGTCGGTGGCGCGTTGGGAAACAACTCCTGTGGGTCACACTCCATCGTATGGGGCAAGACGGTGGATAACACGCTCGGGCTCTCGGTCGTGCTCTCAAATGGAGAGATTGCCACGTTCGGAGCATCGTCCCGCGACTCACTCGACGCCAAGCGCCGTACGTTGGGCTTTGAAGGAGACATCTACCGGAGTCTCGACGGTATAGGTCAGAGAAGCCGAGATGAGGTGCTCAAGCGATTCCCCAAAATTCAACGTCGGGTGTCCGGGTACAACCTCGATGAGCTTCTCGATCCCGATGCCCTCGATATGGCGCGGTTCGTAGTCGGCTCAGAGGGCACGCTCGTGACGTTCACCGAGGCCACCCTAAAGCTGGTGCCACGTCCGAAGTACACGGCCCTGGCAGTAGTCCATTTCCACGAACTCATCGAGTCGATGGAGGCTACGGTGGCGGCGCTGGAACTGGACCCGACGGCGATCGAGCACATCGGCGGGATGATTATCAGGCAGGCCCAGTCCAACTTGGAATATTCGCGAATGACGGGGTTCATCGAGGGTAGTCCCGATTCTCTCCTGGTTGTCGAGTTCAGCGGAGAGTCGGAGTCGGAGGTTGAGTCGAAGATTGACGGCTGTGCTACGCACATGGCGAAGCGGGGCCTTGGCTACTCGACGAAGAAGCTGCTCACGCCATCCGAGCAAGAGATGGTCTGGAATGTCAGGAAAGCGGGACTCGGCTTAATGATGAACGTGCCGGGGGACGCCAAGCCACTGCCGTTCGTAGAGGACACAGCAGTGCCGCCGGAGAGCCTGCCGCAGTTCGTCGAGCGATTCGACCAGATAGTGAAGGAGCATGGGACGGAGGCAGGATACTATGGGCACGCCAGCGTGGGCTGCCTGCACATACGTCCCCTGGTCGACCTGAAACGGCAGGACGGCGTCGCCAAGATGGCCTCCATTGCCAACGCGATCAGCGACCTCGTGCTGGAGTTCGGCGGATCGATGAGCGGGGAACACGGGGACGGTCGCGCGCGCAGCGTCTGGAACGAGAAGATGTTCGGTCCGCAGGTGTACGAGGCGTTCCGGCAGGTCAAGAAGGCCTTCGATCCGGCGGGGATCATGAACCCCGGCAACATCGTAGATTCCCCGCCGATGACGGAGAACCTCAAGATTGACCCATCCTACCGTCCATTGGAAATCAAGACGGGCTTCCGGTTTGCCGAGGAGGGGAGCTTCGCGCACGCAATTGAGATGTGCAACGGGCAGGGCGCGTGTCGAAAGCTGACCGGAACGATGTGTCCCTCGTATATGGTGACCCGCGATGAGGAGCACTCGACGCGCGGGCGGGCAAACGCGCTCCGTTCGGCTATGTCCGGGGCATTGCCGGTAGACTCTTTGACGGGCGAACGGCTTCGAGAAGTGCTCGATCTTTGCCTGGAGTGCAAGGGCTGCAAGGCCGAGTGCCCGTCGAATGTGGACATGGCGAAGCTCAAGTACGAGTTCTCCTACCGGTATCACAAGGCGAACGGCTACCCGCTGCGCAATCGTATGCTCGCGAATGTAAGCCAACTCGGCAAGCTTGGATCATTCTTCGCGCCGATATCCAACTGGTCGATGGGGATTAGTACGTTCAAGGAATTTGTAGAAAACACAGCGGGTATCGATCGTCGTCGCTCCCTGCCTCCGTTCGCGAGCCAGACCTTCTCTCAGTGGTTTCGCGCACGAGGAGGGTCAACAGTCGAGGGAACCCCCAGAGGGCGGGTCGTCCTGTTCTCGGATACATTCACGGAATATAACCATCCCGATCTAGGGCGTTCGGCGGTCAAGGTGCTCGAACACTTGGGGTATGAGGTTGTCGTTCCCAAGCCGGTGTGTTGTGGGCGTCCCATGCTCTCCAAGGGGATGCTCGACTCTGCCAAGCGGAATGCCGCGAGAAATGTTTCTTCCGTACTGCCATATGTCGAGCAAGGGGCGAAGCTCGTTGGCCTTGAACCGAGCTGCATCCTCAGCTTCCGCGACGACTACGTTGACCTTCTTGATGAAGACGACGCTCGTCGAGTGTCCGAAAACACCATGCTCATTGAAGAGTTCGTACTACACGCACAAGGTAATGATGGCGCTGAAATCCGGTTCTCGAAGGAGCCGGGGAGTATCATGCTGCAAGGACACTGCCACCAGAGGGCATTGGTCGGCATGGGAAAGGCGATGGGCGTGTTGTCGCAGATACCGGGGTGCGAGGCCGAGGAAATATCTTCCGGCTGCTGCGGCATGGCGGGGTCGTTCGGCCTTGAAAAGGAGCACTACGACGTCTCGATGAAGATAGGAGAGCAGGAGTTGTTTCCCGCGATACGCGAACGGCAAAACGGCGCCACCGTCGTGAGCGAGGGGATGTCCTGCCGTCATCAGATCGAGGACGGAACGGGAGTCAAGGCGAAGCATCTGGTGGAAGTGCTGGCCGACGCGATCTAGGTCAACATGCGGTATCTCAATTGACTTGCCTAACCCCCGCGCCTACACTCTTTCCACACCTACATCCGTGAGGTATTTTGCATATGGAACGAGAAGATATCCGCAGGCAGATGGTCGGCGTCGTGGCGACCGTGCCAACGCCCTTTGACGAGTACTACAACGTCGACTACGGGCTCATGGCTGCGGCGACGGAGCTTTGGATCGAGAGAGGCTTGGTTGAGGGCAAGGCGGTGCTCAAGGTAGCGGCCGCCATGGGCGAGGGGCCGCAGCTACGCGAGGACGAGTGGAAGGCCCTGATCCAGACGGTCGTGCAGGCGGCGGATGGGCGCGTTCCCGTCATGGGAGCGGTCCACTATAAGGACACCGTCCGCACTATCGAGGAC
The DNA here is from genome assembly GCA_028875495.1 of Chloroflexota bacterium. GTDB lineage: Bacteria > Chloroflexota > Dehalococcoidia > Lucifugimonadales > VXLM01 > VXLM01. Next base: position 5,647 of record JAPPDQ010000306.1, on the reverse strand, counting down.
TTGAACATCGCGTCCGATGTTGGGGCCATGGGCTGCCAGGTCTCGCCGCCCATCTTCAACCAGCCGACCGAGGACGACATGCTGCGATACTTCGAGGACCTGTCCAATGACATCGACATCGGCGTCCTGGTCTACAACACCCACTGGCTGCCACATGGAGGCATCTATCCCAGTACCTTTGAGAAGATGACGGACTTCGAGCACATCGTTGCGATCAAGTGGAATCCGCCCGAGGGGTCTCAATATGCGGATATCTTCAAGCTGGCGGACACATTCAACATCATGGACAACTCCGACAGGCCCATCGACTGCCACCGGCTCGGAGGGCGAGGTTTCCTGACCGACGGCGTGGACGCTCATCCTGCGTTCTTTCTGAAAGTCTGGGACCTGATGGAGCAGAGCAAATACACCGAGGCGCAGGCCGAGTGGGACAGCGTTATCCCCGACCTCAGAGCCTTTTATCGCGACGTTACCCAAGTCTCAGGCGGGGAGGGACGGGTGGCGAAGGCGCTGTCCGAGGTGATGGGAATCCCGGTCGGGCCTCCGCGTCCTCCGTCGCTGCCGCTCAGCGACGACGACATGGACAAGCTCCGTGCGATGATGACCGGGTGGGGCTGGCCGGTGCCGGACACCGAGTGACACAGGGGAGACCCGGCGAGTGGGCGAGATAAAGGGCGCGGCTGTTGCTACGCAGCTCTGTCCTCGAGCACCAGGGTGCGACCTACGGCTTCGAGAGCCTTTTCGATCTGGCCGATGGCGGAGCGATGGTCGGGGTTAAGAAGTTTTCTGACTTCGGACTCGCTGACGCCGAGTCGCTTTCCCAACATGCCGTCGGTGATGTTTTGGCTTCGCATGGCGGTATAGAGGCTCAACTTTGCTGCGATCATAAGAGGAACTCTAATGAGCAATTGCCCGTCGGTTGGAGTGCTGGGCGTGGGAATGTCTTCACGTCTGTCTACGTAGAAGGTTAGAGCGACGCTTAGGCAGTCTTCAGCCATCTGCAACGCCTCTTCCCATGACCATCCGCAGGTAATGGCCTCCGGCACGTCGCGGAAAGTTACGTTGTAGGCTTCCCTGCCCGTTGTTCTCTTCTCCTCTTGATCGAGTTCAATAGTGCAAGGGTAGAGATATCGCATGACCTAGAACTCCCGGCGATTGATTTGCAGTTGCCTAAACATCGAGGCCAAAGTTCGTGGGGCTATCTCGCCGTGCTGTACCGTGGTACTCCTGTTGCCAATGGTAAGTTTGCCGTGACTGCCCTTCCCCCGGCTGGGATCAAAGTTGAATTCAAGCTCGTTCTTGCGGGCGTATTGGCGAGCTCGTCTCACGAACTCCCTTCCGTTCATGGGTCTATGATTACACAGGAGAATACGCGCATCAAGATGCCGACTGTCACAAGTGCCGCCGAATCTCCTCGGCGATTTCATATTCGCGTTCGAGGCTAACGGTCACGTCATGGGTCGGACTGGTCGGCTCTTTGCCTTCGAGCTTTGCGATATAGGGAGGGCCGTTGCCCCAATCACTGCCTATTTTGCGACGGGGCACAACGTGCATGTGGAAGTGCGGAGCGCTCTGCCCGGCGATCATGCCGTTATTCTGAATGAGATTCAAGCCTTCCGGGTCATATGCCCGGACGAGCGCGTCGGCTACCCTGCGGGCTGCCTGCATGACGGCCATGGCTTCGTCGTCCGTCAAGTCGAACAGGGTAGGGGCGTGACGGCGAGCGCAAACAAGGACCTGACCATGCTCAAACTGCTTCCAGTTGACCATCGTCACAGTTTGCTCGGTCTCCTCGACGATCCCCTTGTCCTCGCGTCCGGCAATAGCTTCGCAGAGGAAGCATGGGGCGTCAGGTCGCGGCTGAGTGCCCCGTCGCGCGCCGCCGGGGTTGGGAGGTATCTCGATAGGCAATGTAAACCCCTTTTGGATTCAACGGGGCGACGACACAGTTCTCACCCACTTCGCTGGAGATTGGGTGAGCGAATCGGATGTGTCGTTCTACACCAATATCGGCGACTTGGTGGCCGAGGCGTGCTGCTCGTCCGCGTGGTAGGAGCTTCGCACGAGCGGGCCTGAGGCGACGTGGCTGAATCCGAGGGACATGCCGATCTCGGCAAGCTCGTCGAACTCGCGAGGGGTGTACCACTTCGCCAGCGCGACGTGCTTCTTGGAGGGGCGGAGGTACTGTCCGATGGTGAGGAGGTCGCAGTTGACGGAGCGCAGGTCGTTCATAGTGTCTATGATCTCGTCCCAGCTTTCGCCGAGGCCGACCATCATGCCGGACTTGGTCACCGCGTTGGGGGCTATTTCCTTGGCGTTTGCCAGAAGTTCCAGCGATCCGTCGTAGTCGCCCTTGGGCCGAACACGGGTGAACACCCGTCGCACGGTCTCGATGTTGTGGTTGAGCGTGTCGGGCTCGGCGTCCATGACCTTCTTTAGGGCATCGCGGCTGCCCTGGAAATCGGGGATCAGCACCTCGATCTTGGTGTTTGGCATCCGGCTGCGGACCTGTCGGATGGTCTGCGCGAAGATGAATGCCCCGCCGTCGGGGAGATCGTCGCGGTCGACCGACGTGATCACTGCGTAGCGCAGTCCCATTTGCTCTACGGTGTCGGCAACGCGGATGGGTTCAAGCAGGTCTATCCCCTCGGGCTTGCCGGTATCGACGGCGCAGTAGGCACATGCGCGGGTGCAGATATCGCCAAGGATCATGAAGGTGGCGGTGCCGGCCTCCCAGCACTCGCCGATGTTCGGACACTGGGCCTCAGCGCAGACGGTGTTTAGCTGAGCGCCTTCCAACAAACCCTTAATCTGCCGGTAGCCATCGCTACCCGGCATCTTGACTTTGAGCCACTGTGGCAGCCGTCGTTCTGTGACCATTTTTCTCCCGCCGAAACGTGGATTCATGATAACAGAGAAGTGGGTTGAGGGTGAAAAGGGGTTATGGCATAGAAAGAAAGAAGAGGGAAGATGCTGGTGGTCGAGGCGAAAGCAACATTTCGGCTAAGTGCCTTCAAAGTTCTTTCGAATAGGCGTTGGGGTTTACCGGGATGAGGTGCTTGACTATACTGCGCGCATGGAACCGCTCAGCGCGACGCCCAACCCCTTTGGCGGAATTGTTCTCGAACCCGATCAGCTTCCCGACGATCCGGTGGAATTTACTACGAGGCTCAAGTCTTCGCTTGAGGACTGGACTGCTGCGGGCTACAAGGTGGTGTGGTTGGAGATTCCCCTGGACCGTGCGGGCCTGGTCCCAGTCGCCGTTGGGGAAGGATTCATCTACCATCATGCCGACGAAGACTATGCCATGGTGTTCAAGAGGCTGGAGGCAGGCGCATTCGTGCCGAACTACTCGACGCACTACATCGGCGCGGGAGGAGTGGTGATTAATGCCGACAATGAGATTCTCGTTGTGCGAGAGAGGCGAGACGGCGGTGCATCCGGTTCCTTCAAGCTGCCCGGCGGACACCTTCACGAGGAGGAGCATCTGGCGGACGCGGTAGTGCGCGAGGTCCTGGAGGAGACGGGAATAGAGGCGCGGTTCGTATCGCTCGTCTGCTTCCGACACCAGCACGCCTATCGGCACGGCAAGTCGGACATATATTTCGTCTGCCGGTTGGAGCCGCTGAGCAACGACATCTCCAAGCAAGACGATGAGATCGCTGAGTGCGTGTGGATGCCGGTCGACACGTACCTGAACACGGATAACGCGAGCGTCTTCAACAAGGAAATCGTGCGGGTGGCGATCGAGACTCCGGGATTCGGCCCAATCGTTATCGACGGCTATCGCGACCCGGCCAAGGTGGAGGTGTTTTTCCCCAGAGGCAGGGTAGGCGGAGGATAGTCAAGTACATAGCCAACATAGTTTTGACATTGCAAATCACCCTCACTCTAGCCCTCTCCCACGACGGGAGAGGGGGTAAATCGCTATCTATCCGATTTCTATATTCATGTTGACTGAGTACTAGGGCTGTGACGACTGAAGTTTCCATAGAGGACATCACGAGAACGCTTGAACACGCTAATCAGCGAAGTGAAGCTCTTCTCGAAGTGCTGCGCGCCCTGCAGAGGGCGGTACCTGCACATGAGGAAGATACTTCGTCCGAGCTGAAGGAGACCTTGACGAATCTCATCATCATGAGGACGCGTTTGAACGAGCGTCAGTCGGCTCTGCCGGGGCTGTTGCGAGAGGCTGCCGGGCAGGGGCTCGCTTCGGTCGAACTGTCAGATGACGTGGCTGAGCAGTTGGGGCTGAGGTGAAGTACCGGGCGGTTATCTTTGACCTGTATGGGACGTTAGTGGATGAGCTTCGATATCCGCACAGGCAGGAAGTGAAGTACCAGAGATGGGTATCCGATACGGCGGCAGCCCTCGAATTGCCCGTCGACGACTTCAGACGAGTCTGGGCCGACACGTCTCGTCAGCGGGAAGAGGGTGAGATTAGAACTCGGAAGGCCATTCTGGCGTTCCTGTGTGACACTCTGGATGTCGACGTGAGCGACGAGCAGTTAAATCGCGCCGCCGAATCGCCTTGGAATACATCAGACGCGCCCTGAAACCGAGGAATGGTGTCGTGGAGACGTTGGCAAGGCTGCAGATGAGGGCATAAAGACGGGACTTATCAGCAATTGCCTCGCGGAAACCAGCGATTTGTGGTCTTCCACGCCTTTCCCGTCTCTGCTCGATGCTTCGATTCTCTCCTGCGAAGTTGGCATGATGAAGCCGAACCCCGGCATCTATCGGTTGGCATGCGAGCGTCTCGGCGTTGAACCGAGTGACTGCCTGTTCATCGGGGACGGAGGCAGCGGCGAACTTACGGGGGCGACCAGCGTTGGCATGGATGCTGTGTTGATCCGCGCTCCTGGCGATACTGAGAACGGCGACCGGGAGGACTGGCAGGGCATCAGAATCTCTTCAGTGGAAGAGATCCTGAGCTTAGTGGAGTGAGCCGCCTCGACCCTTCGACAGACTCAGGGTGAATGGGTGTGTTTGTGTACACCCTCTGACGCTAGCCAGCACTCGCCCAGCCGGCGATGAAGGACTCCACGTCGACGCCGTCGGGCAGGTCGCTGAAGTAGTAGCGTATCGGGCCTGACTGGAACGACGGCTCGAACATTTCCTCGTCGCCCTGCAGCATCGCGTCGAGCGGCTCGAACCGTGTCCAGAGGGTCTTCGACTCGTCGAAGGTGAACCGGTCAGCGAACTCCGGGCCCCAGTTGAGGGTGATCTCATGGTACGAGGATGCGCGGAGCCGGGACTCCTCGGTCACGTCGAATCCGGGGTCCTTCAGAGCCCAGATGTGGAGGGCGGCTTTCGACAGGTAGATCGTGAGGACCGTCCGGCCGTGTGGGCCAGCACCGGGCTGGAGAGTCTCCAGTGCCGCGTGATATCCGGCGGCATCCCTAGAGATGACGGCGCGGAGGGCTGTCTCGGTGGCGTCCTTCATCTCCTCGCCCCGTCGAGCGAAGGACTCGAACTTTTCCCTCGCCGAGGGAGCGAGGCTGTCGGCGAAGCCCATCTCCGGGTACTGCCCGAATATCGCGTGGCCGCCGTGGAGCGTCCGGCGCTTCTTCGTGGTGTAGTTGCTCCCGGTGTGGAGGAGGAAATTGCTGTAGATGACGCCGTCCCCGGCGTTCAGCTCTACGGG
>JAPPDQ010000003.1 GCA_028875495.1 Chloroflexota bacterium | reverse complement strand
GGTGATCGGTGATTCCAACTACGGTGAGGGGAGCAGCCGGGAACATGCCGCGCTGTCTCCCAGGCTTCTTGGCGGGGCGGCGATCATAGCGCGAAGCTTCGCGCGTATCCACGAGACGAATCTCAAGAAGCAGGGGTTGCTGCCATTGACATTCCGGGACGCCGCGGACTATGACCTCATCCGCGAGGACGATCGAATTAGCCTCATCGACCTAGACAAGCTGACGGAGAACAAGCCCGTCACGTGCGTCATCAAGCATGCGGACGGCAGCGAGGACAGACTGGAGCTTGACCACTCTTTCGCAGAGTCTCAGGTGGAATGGTTCAAGGCAGGGTCTGCGTTGAACCTGCTCCACGGGAGCAACTAGAGGGTACCGCTCGAGCAAAGCCAGCGGGTAAGCACAGCAGCCTAGCGGCTTGGCTTGCTTCATGAGGACTTCAAGGAAAGGGAACGCCTAGTTCTACTTGCCAGGAGAGGCCCCGTTGGTGGGGTGAGTGCCGTTCTTGCCAGCCTTCTTGGCGCCCGCGCCGACCCAGCCGATCTGGGAAACGTCGATCAGGACACCATCAGGTCCGGCATAGTTGAGGGCGACGTTTCGTCCGCCATGCCCTTCGCCCATCTCCGATCTGCGTACCGAATTAATGTCCGAACTGGGTTCCACTTCTGCAGCCTGCAGCCGGGCGTCGGCGTCCGACAAGTCATCGACCTGGAACCCGATGTGATGCAGTCCGCTGTACTCCACCCCATAGTCCAGACCGGCCAGCGTCTCGTTCTTGAATTTCAGTATTGCAATGCTTATGTCGCCGTCGGTAAGGTAGACGCCCTCCGCGTTGTGACCTTCCACATTGCCTACTTGCTTGAGTCCGAAGACGGAACGGTAGAACTCCGCCGTCTTCTTCGGATCCTGACTTGCAATCGCTATGTGCTTCAGCTTCGCCATCGTACTCCCTGTAGGAGGATTTCGCTGATCCCTCTCTTCTTCATCATCCGCAACAGTCCCACATCACGGTCCGTTAGCGCACTACCTCGTCGGTCGAGGCACCGGAAGCAGTATAGGAAAGGCATAGTGCCGTGTCAAATGATTCCGGCTCGGTAAGTTTCCGTTGACATGCTTGAAGGGCCGTTGCTACGATCTATCCGTCAAACGACATGCACATCCCGTCCGCCGGCAGGGGAGCTTGCGCTTGCGGTCCAGAGCCACTGATTCCAAGTTCGACTTACCTGCAACGGTGAGAACCGGCAGACGGGGAGGTCTTTGAGTGACCAACGTCGTCCCTGACCAATCGACCGCTCCATCTACATCGCTTCCCGCCGTCTTCCAGCGTTACCAAGAGTCGATTGACTCCGCCTTGCGGGACCGGCTGTCCGACTCCACTTCGTTCTTGTATTCGATACTCAGGTACGCGATGGGGTGGTCGGACGAGAGCGGCGCGCCGGTGTCCGCTCCTCAGGGCAAGGCGTTGAGACCCACGTTGTGCCTGCTCACCTGCGAGGCAGTTTGCGGGGAATATAAGCGCGCGCTACCTCCTGCGACGTCACTTGAGCTTATCCATAACTTCTCGCTGATTCACGATGACATTCAAGACCGTGACGAGTACCGGCGGCATCGGCCCACAGTTTGGAAAGTCTGGGGTGAACCAATAGCGCTGACCGCGGGGAACGTCATGCGTATCGTCGCAGACACCTCGATAGAGGGACAGCGTGGCGACTCCGTTTCAGCGGTCGATATCGTCACAGTAAACAGAGTCCTGACTGAGGCGTCGCTCGAAATGATCGAAGGCCAGTACCTTGACGTGGCCTTCGAAGGCCGTTCGGATATCGGAATGAAGAGCTACCTGGACATGATTTCTCGAAAGACCGGCGCGCTGATCCGGACACCCATGCACGTTGGCGCGATAATGGGCACCGACGACAGCGAAGTCATTGAGAGCTTCCGCGAGTGCGGTCGGTCTCTTGGCTATGTTTTCCAAATACGCGATGACGTTCTTGGCATCTGGAGCCAAGAGAAGACAACGGGGAAACCTGTTGGAGCCGACATTCGGCGTAAGAAAAACTCATTGCCCATAGTTCACGCCATGTCGCAAGCTGACGGTACTAAGAAGCGGATACTCGACGGCATCTATGCCCAAGAGACGGTTGAGGACACCGATGTCGATGCGGTGCTGGACATCATGGACACCTTGGGCACTGAGGCGTACGCCAACTCTCTCGCCGCGGAGCACTGCGATCGGGCTCTGGAACGGCTTGCAGGAGTCGAATTACCCTCGGGCGCTCGCGCAGATATCGAGGAACTGGTCACGTTTCTTCTTGTTCGCGAGCACTAGTCCCCGTGTCGGCATCGACATTAGAGGGTGTTTCCAAAGTCTGTAAAAATCGGTCATGGTGAGCATGTCGAACCATGAATTGCCCTTCGACAGGCTCAGGGCGAACGTATGACATTGCTGGACAAACCCTTCGCAACATCCTCTTAGTCGGAGGCGTTACTCCTGCGATTCTCCAACCGGGGCTAGCGGGTCGATCAGTCCCTCGTACTTTAGCTCGGCCCAGAGGTGGGTTGGAATTGGGTGGCTTGCCATGTGGAAATTCTCCTCCACCTCGGCAACGGAGCGAGGGCCGGGTATCGTAGCGGCCACCGCAGGGTGCAGGAGGCCGAACTGAAGGGCTGCGGCCTTGAGTGGAACGGCGTGGCGGTCGCAGACGGCTTTGATCTTGTGGGCCCTCTCTGTGATTTCCGGTGGGGCGACCTCGTAATCGTAGGTGGATCGGGGACCGATGTCCGATGCGAGGATGCCGGAGTTGTAAGGTCCTCCAAGTACGAGGCTGACGTTCCTCTCAAGGCACACGGGCATTAGCTCGGCCAAACTCGATTGGTCGAGCAGTGTGTAGCGGCCTGCCAGAAGGAAACAGTCGAAGTCGCCCGCGAGGGCGAAACGAGCCTCCATCTCCCACTGGTTCATCCCGACGCCGATGGCTTGCACGACGCCCTGTGAACGCAGATCGGCCAGCGTGGGATAGGCCTCACCTATGGCCTGTTCCCAATGGTCGTCAGCGTCGTGAATGTAGGCGATGTCGATACGGTCGAGGTTGAGTCGTTTCAGGCTCTCTTCCAGCGAACGAAGAATACCGTCGCGGCTGTAGTCGAATACCGGATCCATCTTCGGAAGCGATTGGAAGTGCGGACTGCTTGGCGCGATATCCACGGGATTGAGAACACGTCCTACTTTCGTCGAGAGGATGAAGCTATGGCGAGGTATGTCCAACAGAGCGCGGCCCAAGCGCGTCTCGCTGACGCCGTGACCGTAAAGGGGGGCTGTGTCTATATAGTTCAGGCCAAGTTCCAAGCCGCGCCGAACGGTGGCGACGGCATCTTCGTCGCTTACGGTGCGGAACAGGCTGCCGATGGGCGCACCCCCGATGCCGAGTCGAGTAACCCGGATGCCGGTATTCCCGATCTCCACTGTGTCGAGGGGGTGTACCATCTGCCGCGGAGTCTCAGTCCTTTTGAAATAGCTCCGGGTGCAGGAGGGCGCGCGCCTGCATTCGGAGCCGGTCGCGGTCGGATATAAGCGGCTCGTATTTCTCAACGAACTCGCACATGGTCTCTTCGACCGTACTTTCGGTTGTGTCGAGCTCGAAGCGGTAGCGCAGCAGGGAATGGCCGTAGTGGTAGGCGAATCTCTCCAGGATGTGCTCGATGTCGTCCTCTTGAATGACACCTCGCTCGTGCGGAGACTCATCCATGCGTTTGCGAATGACGTCCGCCGACGCCTTTACGTGGACAATCACGGTGTCGGGGCCCTGCTCGATGATTTCCTTTTCGATACTTCGCGCCATGCTCTCCCGGTCGCCGTACTCGCCGGCCTTGCCGTAGCCGTAGTACAGAGGGGCATAGACGGCCTCTTCAATATGGAATCCCACGAGGATATGGTCGCTGTCGCGGTAGAGCTGGGGTGAGAGATGGTAGGCAAACTGGTAGCGGGTGAACATCTCTTTGAGGGCAGGGCCGAGCTCCATGTATTTCTTCAGGTCGTCATCGGGGATTTCGTCCCAGTGTCCGAACCATGGAGGCGTGAAATGATCGTGATACGTGACAATTCCGAGCGGAGTGGGCGGGCCCATGACCTTGTCACGCCATTTGACGATTTCCTCCGCCAGAGTCGTCGTTCCCGCGTATTCGCATCCGACCAGTATGAGCCTCATTGGTATTCTCCTCGCTGGAGTTTGAGAGTGCGCACCATTATACCTAGACTGCGATCAGATGGTGAGCCGAGGCGGCAAGTTTGACAGAGACGGTGGCGCAATTCGACGCAGGTTTCAATTGAAGCTGTCGCCGAATCTGATCCCTAGTTGGGATTGTGGGGTTGATAGAACAATTTTTTGCATATATGATTACGCCGCTTGAAAGTTGGCCACAGATCATTGGGAGGTGCATTTCGATGCTCAAAGTAGGTCGAGCGGTATTGATTGCGTTCGCGCTAGCGGCCCTGGTTTTGGCTGCCTGTGAGCGTGACGAAGATGACGGAGACGCTGCTTCATCCGGACCATCGGCTGATTCGGTTCTTCGTGTCGGAAATGGAGGTGAGGTCCAGTTCCTGGACGCGGCGAAGAGCCAGTCGGGCACGGACATCATCTTCTCGGAGATGATATACAACCGCCTTCTCCAGTATGACGCGACGATGATGGACCCGAAGCCGGACATCGCTGAAAGCTGGGAAGTTTCGGATGACGGACTCACGTATACATTCAAGATTCGTGACGACGTCAAGTTCCACAACGGCAAGGAACTGACGGCTGCTGACATCGAGTACAGTTGGAACCGATGCAGGAACGAGATTGCCGACAAGGGACGCTGCAAGGGCGAGCTAAACGACGTTGTCTCGTTCAGTGCGACGGGCGACTACGAGTTCACCGTCGTTCTTGACAAGGCGAGTCCTGTCTTCCTTCCGTCCATGGCCCACTGGTCGCTGGCCATCGTCGACGAGGGCAGCATCGGTCAGATCGACACCAATCCCATCGGGACGGGGCCGTACAAGTTCGTGAGCCAGGTGGTTGACGATAAGCTGGAGCTCGAGAAGTTTGACGACTACTTCGACCAGGACATCCTCAATGTGAGGCCGGAGAAGGTCTTCATCCTTCCGATCAAGGACCCGCAGACGCGAATGGCCGCGGTACGCAGCGGCGAGATCGACTTTGCGGTTGACGTGCCCCTGGAGCAGGTCGCCAGACTCGCCACGACTCCGGGCGTCCAGTTGCTGCAGCAGCGAGACGGCATCACGGCCTCGTACATGACGGTGATCTTCAATGTACGAGAGGGACCGATGACGGACGTGAGGGTGCGGAAGGCAGTCCAGCTTGCGGTAGACGCGAATGCCATCAACAGCGCGATCTACTTCGGACTGGGCGAAGTCAGCTGTAACCCGGTCCTCGAATCGCACTGGGCATACCTGCCGTTCGAGTGCCCGACGAGAGACGTTGAGAAGGCGAAGGCGCTCTTGGCCGAGGCCGGTTACGGCCCGGACAATCCTCTCCAGCTGAAGTACATGCCGGAGAACATCCCTGTCACTCAGAAGATGGCGGAAGTCATCCAGCAGAACCTGGCTGAGGCCGGCATCGAGATGGAGATCGTGATTGTGGACAGCCCGACGTGGCTTGACAAGGTCTGGTTCGGCGTCGACTGCGACACCGGGGACTGGCCGGAGTCTCGCTGCTGGGCCGGCAAGCACAAAGAATTCGACCTTGGCGATGCTTGGTACACCCGCGAGCCCGACCCTGACGGACTGATGCAGAGCGTGTTCCGCGCCGACTCCGACAGGGAAGGCTTCAAGGGCAACAACGGAATGCGGTACTACAACCCTGAGATCGAGCGCCTGTTCGATGAGGCGAAGAGCACGACGGACCGCAACGTCAGAGCAGAAGCCTATCGCAATATCGTCGACATCGTCGTCAACCAGGACGTGCCGCTGATAAAGCTGCAGAGTATGCCACGCTTCTTCGCAGCCGGTGAGGTTGTACAGGGTGGCTATGTAAGCCCCAAGGGCTACTGGAACGCCAAGGACTGGTCCTGGCAAGAGTCGTCGGACGAGTAGTCGAATTAAGAGTATGCCGCGCGCTCATGGCATCCTCATTGGGCGCGCGGTGACGCTAGGCTCAAGTCCGCAGACTCACATTTTGAAGTGGTCGGTCTCAAGCCACACTCTTGAGGCCGCCCCGCTTTCCGTGTCCGGGAGGTTCTAGCCATCCAGGCCTATATTGCCCGTCGCCTGCTTCAAACGCTGTACGTTGTCGTCGTGCTCTCGTTTATCATTTTCGCGGCGGTGCGATTCGCGCCCGGAGACCCGGCGGTAACACGGCTCGGCATGGAGGCGACGAGGGAGGCGCTCGAACAGGAGCGCAGTGAACTCGGCCTCGACAAGCCGATCTACGAGCAGTACGCCATCTGGCTGGGCAAGGTCGTGAGGGGCGACATGGGCGTATCGCTTGCCTATGCCTCGGACCATCCCGTGGCTCCACTCGTATGGGAGAAGTTCAAGAGGACGATTCCCCTCACCCTGGCGGCGATGGCGATTGGACTGGGCGTATCCATTCCGCTGGGCATCATAGCCGGTCTGCGTCCATACAGTCTGCTCGATAACATCATCTCGGCCTCGTCGCTGTTCGGCGTCGCGGCTCCCAGCTTCTGGGTCGGGCTCATGCTGATATTGCTGTTCGCCGTGCGGCTGGAATGGCTGCCGTCATTCGGGTACGGTCCGATAGGGCAGGGGTTCCACTGGAAGTATTTCATCCTCCCATCCTTAGCACTCGGATTTCAGCTCATGGGGGCACTGACGAGGTACATGCGGTCGGGGATGCTCGACGTGATGAGCTCCGACTATGTTCGTACGGCCCAAGCCAAGGGACTGCCGTATCGCACGGTAGTGGCAAGGCATGCCGTAAAAAATGCAATGCTCTCGGTCGTTACGGTGATTGCTCTCGATCTGGGGGCCCTGCTGGCGGGGGCGCTCGTCACGGAGACCGTCTTCCAGTGGCCTGGGGTCGGACTGCTTTTGGTGAACGCCATCCAGGCTAGAGACTATTCAATCGTTCAGATGATCGTCCTCGTCACCTCCGTCTGGTATATATCGGTGAACCTTCTTGCCGACATTCTGTATGGATATCTTGACCCGCGGATTCGATACGAATGAGTACCTCCGCCCAACAGAGAGCAATCGAGCTGCACTCAAGGGACGACCTCGCCGACAGGCGTCGCGCACGAATGCTGCGGCTGTTCATCGCGAGCTTCGTCAGAAACCGCACGGCCGTCTTCGGCGCGGTGACGATCATCGTGTTCACTGTCGCGGCGCTGATCGCTCCGCTGCTGCCGACCGACCCGTTGGAACAGGACTATGACTCGCTCATGCTTCCACCCTCCGTGGAGCATCCCATCGGCACCGACTCCTTGGGCCGGGATAATCTGATCCGTCTCATTCATGGAGGGAGGGTCTCGCTGCAGGTGGGACTTCTTGCCATGTTGATAGCCACGACGGTTGGTGTGACGATTGGACTCGTCGCAGGATACTTCGGCAAGTGGACCGACAGCATACTTATGCGGCTCGTGGACGTTATTCTCGCGTTCCCCGGCCTGCTGTTGGCTATTCTCATGGTGGCAGTACTTGGGCCTTCGCTGCGCAATGCAATGCTTGCCATCGCTATCGGGTTCATTCCGCCATTCGCCCGGATCACCCGTGCCAATACCCTTTCCCTTCGCGAGAAGGAGTTCGTCGAGAGTGCGCGGGCGATAGGCGGGGGGCCGATTCGCATCATGTTCAGGACGATTCTTCCCAACACGGTATCTCCGATCATCGTTCAGGCTTCGCTAGGGATGAGCTACGCCATTCTGATAGAGGCCAGCCTGAGCTTCCTGGGTCTGGGCATCCAGCCGCCGACGCCGTCCTGGGGCTACATGCTCTCGGCAGGCAGGGAGTTCATCACGCTGGCGTGGTGGCTGACGACATTCCCGGGACTTGCGATCTTCCTCGTCGTGATTGCGTGGAACTTCATCGGCGACGGCATACGCGAGGCGCTGGATCCGCGACAGCGGCGCAGGTAGCGCCGGCGGCTCAAAGTCAACCAGCAGAATCTAGGGCAGCCACAAGGGCTGCCCCTACGTATTCGGCTGGCGGCATGAATAATGAAAAGGACCTGGGACTGCCACAGACTGCGTAGCGCTTCGCGCTTGTAACGCGATACCCTATAGGCATGTCCATCATCAAGGCAATCGCCTACACGGCGTTCGTCATCGCCATTCCTCTGTTCCTCATCATCATGAACCTCCGCGTGGTGGTGAACACGCCGTTGCTCTACAGCTACGGTTTCGACCAGTACGAGATTGAGAGGGTGACGGGCATCGAGCGGAGCGATCTCATTTCGGCAGGGAAGAAGATCCGCGAGTATTTCAACAACGAGGAGCGCTGGCTCAACGTCCAGGTCCCCATTCGAGGAGGAGAGCCGGAACCTCTCTATAACACGACAGAACTCCTGCACATGTGGGACGTGAAGGTTCTTATACGCACGCTCTACAACGTGCAGTTCATAGTGGGGCTGTACATTGTGCTGTTCATTCCGGCAGGGCTAGCAATCGCGCCTCGCGCATTCCCCCGAATACTCATGAGGCTCATCGCTTGGGGAGCCGGGCTTACGCTCGCGATAGTCTTCGTGACGGGCCTGCTGTCGCTGACCGGCTTCAGCCAGACTTTTTACGCCTTCCACGTCATCGCGTTCA